>JAQTWS010000014.1 GCA_028689175.1 Minisyncoccota bacterium | reverse complement strand
AATTCATTAAAAAAAAGACCAATATCTTCAACAACAACTGGTTCTTTTACGATTTCATAAGCTCTCCTTACTTTGTATTCGGAAACTTCCTCAACATCAACTCCTTGAATTTCTTCTAAATCTAAACTTCTGTAATTAATCTTAAAGCCTAAAATTTCTTCAAATTCTCTTGCTTTGTTCTCATTTCCTGTGATTAATATCATTATAAATATTGTAGCAGAAATAAAAAAACCCTGCAATAACGCAGGGTGTTTAATTATTTAATAACAACCAATATCAGTTATAGTCGCTTTTACCTTACACTGACAACAATCAGGTCCAAGACATTTGTCCCATGAAGGAGTACCATATGTTCCTAAAGTTGCTTCTTCGACGGGAGTATTATTCCAAGCGTGATTACCACAAGATCCAGAAATAAGGATCGTTGCTGTATAGGTTGTAGCCACACAACAACCCCCTCCAACACAAGTACATGAACAAGATGGAGCAGCTTTTGTCGAAGACCAATTCTTGTATTGAGTCCATCCAGACGGACAAGATGATGCGCCAGAAATTTTGCAAAATCTTCTTAAGGTACCAGCCTCTGTTTGGACACTACTATTTGGTAAATTTTCACAATCACTTACAGAATGCTTAAGAGAATAAAGCATATTTGCTGGATCTTGGCCAGCACACATAGCGGCATCATAAGTACATGAAATTGAACCCGAACTCCATGTTCCATTACCACAACGTTTGCCAACTAAAAAAGTTGTGCTCGGACAAGAAGGATTCGTACCTTCTACAAAATAAAGTCTCGCAGCTGGTGCATCTCCCATAATGGTCCTATAAATGATTCTACAAATCCTTTTGTAGATAGTGTTCCTGGAGCATCATTTTCCTGTATATTATAATCAGTAGTTATTTTTCCAGCTATAATACTATTTCCACTAGGGTCAATATAATAATTAGTATTATTTTGATCATAAATCATTGGAGCATATAATGGTCCTTCTAGTTTTAATTGTCCTTTTTTTGTTTGTCCAGTTGTACTAGTATTTATTGGAGGATTGTATGAGCTTGGCATAGTAGTTGGTTCAGTGAAGCTATATACTATAAAAGATAAAGCAAGGAATAATATTGCTGATAGCGAAAAGATTAAAGTTTTTTGTTTAGTTATACTATTTTTAAGTAATTACATTATTTAATTAATAACAACCCAATTCTTCAATAATTGCCCTCCCGCAAATATAGACATCATTAAAGCTCCACGTATATGAAGAAAGGTAGCCAGCAGGACAATTACTTAAACCCGAATCACAACGATATTTAGGATTAAAGGAATTTGAACCGTAATAATCTATAGCATTACTACATAATTCTATTGGAGTATTACTCCACGTAATATGCTCTCCTGTTGTACAACTGCACGTTACTTGGTTATTAGGATAACTTTTTCTAGTAGCACTTATTGTATCACTACGAGTTTTTGACCAATTTTTATACTGTGTCCATCCATTAGGACAAACCTGAACATTATAAAATTTGCATATTTTGATATTACCCTCAACAGTTACTACATCTCCTCCTAAAATATTACATTGTGTTTCAGAATGAAATTTATCGTATAATAACGGCTCTTCCATTACTCCGCAAAGAAGTCCAAATGGTACATTATTAACATAATTTCTCATTATCTCAATTGAATTTGGAGGGCAGGCCACGCTTTCATCTCCAAGTATATACGTTACGTTACAAAATGAAGTTATTTCTGGCACAACACCCTCAATTAATCCGTCAACATATACTTTTGTTGCGACATGATTATTTTCTGTAGGATCAGCAACCGATATTGTCCCTGAAACAACACTATTTCCAGAAGGATTAATATAGTAATTAGAATTATCAGCATCTCTAAACATAGAAGCTCCTATTTCACCAGTTTTTGTCTGAGCTGTAGAGCTAGTATTTAATGGAGCTGTATATCCACTAGGCATTTGGTTCATTCCAGCTATATACTATAAAAGATAAGGCAAGGAATAATATTGCTGATAGCGAAAAGATTAAGATTTTTTGTTTGTTCATATTATTATTAATTATTAATATATTTTAAATAATTATAACATAAACAAAAAAGATTACAAAATAAAAACCCCTTAAAAAGGGGTTTTGCTTTATTCCTCTTCTTTTTTAAATCCAGTTCCAATTGGCACAAGTTTTCCTAATATAACGTTTTCTTTCAATCCTCTAAGTTCATCCTCATCTCCTTTAAGCGATGAATCAATTAAGATTCTTGATGTTTCTTGGAATGATGCAGCAGATAGGAAACTATCAGTGCTTAAGGCCACCCTTGAAACTCCTAAAAGTAATTTTTCTGCTCTAACAAGTTTTTTACCTTCTTTTTCAAGCTCTTCATTAACTTCAGCAAATTTTGATTCAGAAATAACTTCTTCTTCAAATAAAAGACTATCTCCTGGATCCTTTACTTTAAGCTTAGAAAACATTTGTTTAACAATAATTTCAACATGCTTATCATGGATTGCAACTCCTTGCGAAACGTAAACCTCCTGAATTTCTTGAATAATATATCTTTTAACAGTATTTTCTCCCATGTATTTGTAAAGCTTTTTAAGATCAAGTGATCCGACTGTAAGCGCTTGTCCTTTTTTAACTTCATCTCCTTTTTTAACAAGAAGTTCAATATTATGAGGTACTTTGTAAGCAATTACTTCTTTTTTATCTGACTCAATCTCAATCAAACCTTCTTTTTCTTTAACAGAAATAACTTTTCCATCAGTTTTAGAAACCTCAGCCTCTCCTTTTGGAGTTCTATTTTCAAAAATTTCCTCAACTCTTGGAAGACCTCTTGTAATATCTGTTTCTGATGCTACTCCTCCGGCATGGAACGTTCTCATTGTAAGCTGTGTTCCAGGTTCACCAATTGCTTGTGCTGCCACAACTCCAACTGCCTCGCCTAATTCAACAAGCCCTCCCCATCCTAAATCTTGTCCATAACATTTTCTACAAATTCCATTCTTGGTTTTACATGTAATAGGCGATGCAACTCTAACCTCTTCTATACTTTCTGCCTCTTTAATTCTGTTAGCAGCTTTCTTATTAATTAATTCACCTTTTTTAACAATAATTTCTTTTCCATCTTTAATATTTTCAAGAGCTACTCTTCCAAATATTTTTAAAACAAAATCTTGGTTAATTAAATCTGCTTCTTTTTTTGTAACCACAATTCCCTTTGTGTCTCCACAATCCTCTTCTGTTACAATAACATCATGAGCTACATCAACTAGTCTTCTTGTTAAATATCCAGACATAGAAGTTCTTAAGGCGGTATCAGCTGTACCTTTACGAGCACCATGAGTAGATGAAAAATATCCAAGCACTGAAAGTCCTTCTTTGAATGAATCCTTAATAGCAAGTTCTATAATCTCACCTGCTGGGTTAGCAACAAGACCCTTCATTCCAGCCATCTGTACTGGCTGAGACCATGAACCTCTAGAACCAGAATCAACAATATCAAATACCGGACCTTTAGAAATATATTTTGGAACTAATTTTTCAATTTCTGATTTAACATTCTTCCATATTTCAATAACTTGAGCCTTCTTTTCATCTCTAGATAAAAGTCCTTGTTCGTAATAACCTTCAATTTCTTTAATCTTGTCTTCAGCTGCTTTTATCATAGCTGGCTTTTCTTTTGGAGTTACAAGATCAACCATACCCCACGTAATTCCTGATCTTGTACACCACTCAAATCCGAGTTTTTTAATATTATCAAGTATTTCAACAGTCTTATTTTTGTAAAGTTCAATTAACCTACCGATCAATTTTTTAATATTTTTAGAACTCATGATCTCATTTACAAATTCAAAATCATCTGGAAGCATTTCATTAAATATTATTCTCCCTGCACTTGTTTCAATAATTTCTCCATTAATATCTACCCTTATCTTTGCTCTTACATCAATTATTTCTAGATTATAGGCAAGTAAGGCCTCTTTTTTATTTGCAAAAATCTTTCCCTCACCCTTCTTTCCATCTATTATTTTAGTTAACCAATAACATCCTAAAACCATATCTTTTGTAGGAACTGCAATCGGATCTCCTGTCGCTGGCTTCAAAAGATTTTCTGAAGATAACATTCTTGACTTAGCCTCTTCCTGTGCATTCTTTGACAATGGTAAATGAATAGCCATCTGATCTCCATCAAAGTCGGCATTAAAAGCAGTACAAACAAGAGGATGTAATTGTATAGCCTCTCCCTCAATTAGAATTGGATAAAATGCTTGAATACCTAATCTATGAAGTGTTGGAGCTCTGTTTAAAAGTACTAACTTTTCTTTTACTACTTCCTCAAGTGACTCCCAAACTTCGTCTCCTTCTTCCTCTATTAGTCTAGAAGCGCTTTTTACGTTATAGGCTAACTCTTTTTCAAGTAATTTCTTAATTACAAAAGGTTTGAATAATTCAAGAGCCATTTTTTTTGGAACACCACATTCTGATAATTTCAAATTTGGACCAACAACAATTACAGATCTTCCAGAATAATCAACTCTCTTACCAAGCAAGTTTTGTCTAAACCTTCCTTGTTTACCTGAAAGCATATCTGCCAAACTCTTTAAAAGTCTTCTACCACCAGTTGAAGCCTGAGTTGTAGTTCCTTTTCTCATTTTATTATCAATCAAGGCATCCACCGCTTCTTGAAGCATTCTTTTTTCATTTCTAACAATAACATCAGGTGCATTAATTTCAAGCAAATATTTTAATCTATTGTTTCTATTAATTACTCTTCTGTATAAATCATTTAAATCTGATGATGCATATCTCCCTCCATCAAGCTGAACCATTGGTCTTAAATCTGGTGGAAGTACTGGCAAAACATCCAAAAACATCCATTCTGGTCTAACTCCTGATTTTCTTAAAGCCTTTAAAAGTTTTAATCTTCTTAAAATATTTTTTTGATCTTCAGGATTCTTCTTTGTCTTCAAAACTTCTCCAACTTTTTTTATTTCCTCTTCCATATCCATCTTTTCAAATATCTCTTTTATAGTTTCAGCCCCTGATCCAGCTTCAAAAACTTCTCCATATTTCATAGCAAGCCTGTGATATTCATTTTCACCCAAAACCTTAAACATTTTAAGAGAAGTTAATTCATCCTTAGCCTTTTTGAAAGCATCTTTTAATTCTTCTATTTTTTCCTTTAAAAGTCTTTCCTTTACTTTGTCATCTTCTCCACTTCTTTCAATTTCATTTTTAGAAGCCTTTACCCTTGTTTTGTACTCTTCTTCAATTTCTTCTAAAACCCTATCCTTTATTTCTTCGTTAACATTTGTAACAATGTATGAAATAAAATAAACAACTTCTTCTACTTTTTGAAGTGGAATATCTAAAACAATACCAATTCTTGATGGTACTCCTTTTAAAAACCAAATATGAGAAACTGGAGAAGCTAATTTAATATGCCCCATTCTTTCTCTTCTTACAGAAGCTTTTGTTACCTCAACACCACACTTGTCACAAACAACCCCCTTGTATCTAACCTTTTTATACTTTCCACAATAACATTCATAATCTTTTGTAGGACCAAAAATAGCCTCACAAAAAAGTCCGTCTTTTTCTGGTCTTTGAGTTCTATAATTTATGGTTTCTGGCTTTGTAACCTCACCATAAGACCAATCTAAAATTTCTTCTGCTGAGGCTAATCTTAATTTAATTGATTCTAAATTTGAAACATACATAAAGTTCTTTTTTATTTCTCTTTTTTCTCATTAATAACTAAATTTAATGCCAAAGATTTTAACTCTGCTGTTAATAAATTAAATGCAGCAGGAATATTAGGATTTTTAATCTTGTCACCCTTTATAATCGCCTCATAAGTTGAAAATCTTCCTTGTACATCATCTGATTTAATAGTTAACATTTCTTGAAGCGCATGGGCTGCACCATAACCCTCCATTGCCCAAACCTCCATCTCTCCTAATCTCTGTCCTCCAAATTGAGCCTTACCTCCAAGTGGCTGTTGAGTTATTAATGAGTATGGTCCAACAGACCTCATATGAATTTTATCCTCAACCATGTGAATTAATTTCATCATGTAAATATATCCAACTGTAATTTTTTCAGGAAATTTATTACCTGCCACTGGATCATATAAATCAAGTTTTCCATCTTCACTATAGCCTGCTTTTTTAAGCTCTTCCTTAATATCTTCCTCTTTTGCGCCTGATAAAGAAGGAGTTTCAGCTAAATATCCAAGTTTTTGGACAGCCAAACCTAAGTGTGTTTCTAAAATCTGTCCCAAGTTCATTCTTGATGCTACTGAAAGTGGGTTTAAAATAATATCTACTGGTGTTCCATCTTCTAAAAATGGCATTTCTTCAGGAGGTAAAACTTTAACAACAATACCTTTGTTTCCGTGTCTTCCAGCAAGTTTATCCCCTACTTTAATTTTTCTAACTTGAGCCGCTCTTATTCTAATTTTCTTAATAACTCCTGGCTCTAATTGATGTCCATCTACTCTGCTAAACACTCTTACATCAATAATTCTTCCTCTTTTTCCGTGTTCCATTCTAAGAGATGTGTCTTTTACATCTTTAGCCTTATCACCAAAAACTGCACGAAGCAATCTTTCCTCTCCTGATAAATCAGTCTCACCTTTTGGAGAAATTTTACCAACCAAAATATCATTAGGACCTACTTCAGCACCAACTCTAACAATTCCCTCCTCATCAAGATCCTTTAATTTATCTTCTCCTACATTAGGAATATCATATGTTGTAACTTCTGGCCCTAATTTTGTTTCCCTAACATCACAGAAAAATTCTTCTATGTGAATATTTGTAAATACATCATTTTTAACTACATTTTCAGACAAAACAATAGCATCCTCAAAAGTATTACCTCTCCATGATAAAAATGCTACAAGTAAATTTCTTCCAAGAGCTAATCTTCCATTTGAAATTGAGCCTCCTTCTGCTAAAATATCTCCTTTCTTAACTTTGTCTCCCTTACTTACTGTTAAAACTTGATGCATGCAAGTATATTGGTTAGTTTTATCAAATGTCCTTAATGTATATGTTTTAATTCCCTTACTTCCTCTAACCTTTATTTCTCGTGAATCAGCATAAGTTATCTCTCCTGGTTCTTCAGCTAAAATTACTTGTGAAGAATCCTTTGCAATATATTTTTCCATCCCAGTACCAACAAGTGGAGCTTCAGGATTTAAAAGTGGCACTGCTTGTCTTTGCATATTTGAACCCATTTGAGCTCTGTTTGCATCATCATTTTGAAGAAAAGGAATAAGAGAAGTAGCCGATGAAATAAATTGTTCCGGAGCAACATCAATGTAATCAACCTTTTCTTTTTCTATTTCCCCTGGTTCTCCCTTAATTCTAGCCTGAACTCTTTCTTGAACAATATTTCCCTTATCATCTACTTCAATTGAAGCTGGAACAATATTATATCTTTCTTCCTCATTTGCATTCATATACACAAGATCATTTGTAACTTTGCTATCTTGAACTTTGAAATAAGGGGTTTCTATAAATCCATAAGCGTCTAAATTTGCATGAAGCGCTAAATGAGTTACAAGTCCTACGTTAGGACCTTCTGGAGTTTGAATAGGACAAATTCTACCATAGTGTGATGGTTGTACGTCTCTTACATCAAAACCTGCTCGCTCTCTTGTCAAACCTCCTGGTCCTGTAGCGGTTAATCTTCTTTTGTGTTCTAACTCTGATAATGGATTTATGTTATCCATAAATTGAGAAAATTGAGAAGCTGTAAAAAACTGTGTCACCTGCGCAGCAAATGGTCTTGGATTTACTATTTGAGATGGTGTTACATCTGGAGTATCAATAGTTGTTAATCTATCTTTTGCAATCCTAGCAGTTCTTGCTAATCCTATTCTTAATTTATTAGACAAAAGCTCTGCCATATTTCTTACTCTTCTATTTCCTAGATGATCGATTTGATCTGGCTGAGCATGAGGATCATTTTGCAATCTAATAATTTCTCTCATAACTGAAATTATATCTTCTATACTAAGAACTCTATCCTCTTTTACAATTTCTCTATCTTTTTTAGGCTTAAGATCCTTTAGTCTTGACCAAATCTTCCATCTTCCCACAGCAGATAAATCATATCTATCAAAATTAAAAAACATGTTAAAAATGAATTCTTTTGCTGAATCAACATTAATCATTTCTTCCGCTCTCAACCTTCTATAGATTTCAATTAGCGCATCTCCTTGATTTTTAGTAATATCTTTTTGAAGAGTGTTATCAATATATTTTTGCTCCCCATTATCTACGCCTAAGAAAAGTTGTCTAATATCGTCATCATTATATCCACCTAGCGCTTTTAAAATCATTGTAGCAGGAACTTTCCTTTTCCTATCTATCTTAACTGACATTATACCCGATGGCTCAATTTCAAATTCAAGCCAAACACCTCTATTTGGAATAATCTTAGCACCAAAATACTTTTCAGCATTACTAATACTTAAGGGAAAGAAAACCCCTGGTGATCTTATTAATTGAGAAATAACTACTCTTTCTACTCCATTTAAAATGAATGTTCCATTGCTTGTTAAAATAGGAAAGTTACCAAAAAATACTTCTTGTGTAGAAGTTTGTTTTGTTTTCAAATTTTTTAACTGAACTTTAACTCTTAAAGGAGCAACATATGAATCATTGTTTTCTTTTGCATCAAAACCAGATTCATAATTTGGCTTTCCCAAACTATAATCCAAGAAATACAATTCGTATTCTTTTTGGGTATAATCTTTAATAGGAGAAATTTCATTAAAAAGTGCTCTTAACTCTTTTTCCCAAAATTGCTCTCCACTTGCATTTTGCATAAAGATCAAATTTGGAACCTCCTTTCTTATTTTGGACTTGGAAAAATTTTTAATTTTCATAAACCATTAAACAAAAAAGCGCCCTTTATTTTAGCAGGGTTTCTATTATTTTAACTTAGTAATAAATTTAGAAAAATCAAGGTGGCTTAAATTAACTTATTAATTGAACGATGTATAACATACCAAAAAAATAAAAAACTGTCAAGTTTTTTCTACTCGATCCCGTACTTCCTTAAAAGTTTAGCACGCAAAAAGAATAATGTAAACCTTGACATTTTTATTTAAATATTATTTTATACTTAAACTATTTATTCTTTCATTATATTCTTGTTTAGATATGTTTCCATTTGCAAGCATTGAGTTTAGTCCTGCGATGTAGTTTTGTTTTATTTGAGAGGAAGATAAAGCTGTATTATATATTCTTATGTCATCTATTAAACCGCTAAAAAAATAGTAATTCATGTAAAGTTTGCCTATATAAAGAGCAAAACTATCGTATACAATATCTCCCTTAAATGAGCCAGTGCTATTTTTCCTTTCGCCATTTAAATATAATTTAGAACCAATTCCCTTTTCATAGGTTACGGTAGTAAAATACCATTTATTACCCACTAGGGGTGTATTTAAATCGTTTTGATAAGCGGTAAGACCTGCTTCAACCCAAAATTTTAAAGCATTGGCTCCGCTCGTTAAACCAAAACCCCTCGATGGATTGTAGTCTTGCCCATTTCCTATGAGGTATCTTGAATATGAATTTCCTACTAAGTCGTTTGTATTAAACCAAATCGTGACAGTAAAATTTTCATTTTTTAAGGTCGCACTATTTCCACATTCGATATAATCGTTAGTACCATCGAAACTATAGCATCCTCCAGACACACATTGACCAGAGGAAGAATCTTTGTAAGTTGGAAATGTATAAGAATTAATTCCATCCCCTAACTTTCCATGATTATTTCCCCAAGTATCCTTAGTTTTTCCACCCTCTTCAGGTTCATCAAACGTCCACTCAGATACTAAATTAGATAATAATTCATTTTGAACAGTAGAAGAGAAAGCTTGAGCTTTAGCAAAGTTAGCTTTATCAATAGAAGAAGAAGTAGAGATCATAATAACTCCTGCAAGTATTCCTATGATTACTATAACTACAAGTAGTTCTATTAAGGTAAAGGATTTTTGTTTATTCATAAATTTATTACTTTTTATTACTTAAAATAATATCATTTATAAAAAATAAGTGCAAATTAAGTCTCAACAATTTTAATATTTTGCATTATGCCTAAAGATATAAAATTAAAAAGAAGATTTGATCCACCATAACTTACAAAAGGAAGAGGAAGTCCAATAACAGGCAAAAGCCCTAAATTCATGAATATATTAATAGACATTTGCGCAAAAATTGAAATAGACCAGCCAGCTAAAAAAAGCCTTGCAAAATTAGATCTTGAATTAATACTAACCTTAAGAATTCTATAAAAAAATAGAATGTATAATAATGCAACTATCAATAT
>JAQTWS010000013.1 GCA_028689175.1 Minisyncoccota bacterium | reverse complement strand
TAAATACCAAATAGATGATGTAAATGTTACTGTTTCAGGAAATGTTGCCACAATTGATCTAGGACAAGTTAATTCAGGTTATGCGCCTAATGATGGTTACGTTGTGTTTTATGCTGATGTGTCTAAACCAGTGGTTTTACCTAAGAATTTCAATTCAGAATCTAAAGATAGACCATTAAAAGTATTGAATTACACTCAAGATAGAAGTAGTGACTGGAAAACATCATTATCAGGAGTAAATCCAGGGGATGAATTGAGATTTAATGCATATTATCATAACGCATCTTCAGATACAGCTAATAATACTAAAATTGAATTTAGTTTAGGAAGCGGATCATCAAATAATTTTACAGCAACATCAAAGATATCAGCTGATGGTTTTAACGACCATATGTCAAATGTTAATATTGCTTTAAATTCATCTCAAAGTATTAAAATTAGAAATGTTGCTAAGTGGTATCACAATTACGTTAATTCTAAATACCAAATAGATGATGTAAATGTTACTGTTTCAGGAAATGTTGCCACAATTGATCTAGGACAAGTTAATTCAGGTTATGCGCCTAATGATGGTTACGTTGTGTTTTATGCTGATGTGTCTAAACCAGTGGTTTTACCTAAGAATTTCAATTCAGAATCTAAAGATAGACCATTAAAAGTATTGAATTACACTCAAGATAGAAGTAGTGACTGGAAAACATCATTATCAGGAGTAAATCCAGGGGATGAATTGAGATTTAATGCATATTATCATAACGCATCTTCAGATACAGCTAATAATACTAAAATTGAATTTAGTTTAGGAAGCGGATCATCAAATAATTTTACAGCAACATCAAAGATATCAGCTGATGGTTTTAACGACCATATGTCAAATGTTAATATTGCTTTAAATTCATCTCAAAGT
This sequence comes from Minisyncoccota bacterium, assembly GCA_028689175.1. Taxonomy (GTDB): domain Bacteria; phylum Patescibacteriota; class Minisyncoccia; order Minisyncoccales; family Minisyncoccaceae; genus JAAZMU01. The sequence continues at coordinate 9,629 of JAQTWS010000013.1, read as the reverse complement.
ATTAAAATTAGAAATGTTGCTAAGTGGTATCACAATTACGTTAATTCTAAATACCAAATAGATGATGTAAATGTTACTGTTTCAGGAAATGTTGCCACAATTGATCTAGGACAAGTTAATTCAGGTTATGCGCCTAATGATGGTTACGTTGTGTTTTATGCTGATGTGTCTAAAGGTGGTGGATCAACAGGGGGTCCAATAGCAAATGCTGGAGCAAATCAAACTGTGACTCCAGGAAGCGTAGTTAGATTGAATGGATCAAGCTCAAGCGGTTCAGGATTGGTTTATGCATGGAGTTGTAGTAGAGGAGTTGTATTAAATGACTCAACTATTGTTAATCCAACATTTACTGTCCCAGATAATGCTTCTTCAGGAACTGTGTACACTTGCACATTAACTGTAACTGATTCAAATTCTAAATCTTCAAGTGATGATGTTAAAATTACTGTAAATGTTGGCATTTCATCAGGTGGAGGTGGTGGCGGCGCTATTATATATTATGGAGGAAATGTTGCTGTAGAAATTTTAGATGTGACTGATAATAATAATGGTTCTGTTAAATTGAATGGAAAAATAACAGAATGCGAAAGAGAAAATTGTGATGCCAAATTTATATGGGGAACAAGTAAGAATAATTTATCAAATAGTACAGAATTAATTAAGAATTTAAAGAAAGGAGATGAATTTTCTTTTGTATTAAAAGATCTTAAAAAAGGCAAGGCATATTATGCTCAAATAGAAGCGAGAATGGAAACAAAAACTGTCAGGACAGAATCTTCTCTTAAGTTTATTACAAGACCAGATAAACCTGCTTTTCTTAAAGCTGCATTATTAAAAGACAATATTATTCAAATAACATGGAAGAAGGGCGATGGAGGAAGTAAGATATTAATTAAAAGAGGTGTTAATTTATGTCCTGAACTTAATGACTCTTCAGCCCCTACCATCTATTTTGGAGAAGATGAAAAAGTTATTGATAAAGCCACAAGCGCAAATACAGGTTATTGTTACAGAGCATGGATGGTGAGTTCTGATGGCATGGGTTTGATTTTTTCTGATGCAATAGATACTAGCCTTGCAACTAAAGGTGGAGAAATAAAAGAGGAAACTCCTTCTATTCCAGAAGATGTAACTCCATCAAAACCAACCACTCCTTCAGAGATACATGTAGAAATTCCTCAGAAACCAAGTATTCCTATGTATGAATTATCTTTGAAAAATTTTGCAAGAAATTTGTCTCTCAATAAACTAGAATGGCAAAAATCTATTTTTGTATCGTCAAATGATGTTGTAGAATTCTATATCGAACTTGAAAATAAAGGAAACACTTCTTTACAAAACCTTATAATAACAAATCTAATAAAAAAAGGGTTAAAAGAAATTCAGAATGTAACTATTAATAATGTAAGTTATTCTAATAAAATTTTAGATCGTGCATTTATTAAAGAACTAAAACCTGGAGAAAATATTAAAATTACATTTTCTGCAAAAGTTGATGAATTAGAAGAAGGCAAAGAAATCACCTTATTGTCCGAAGCTTATTCTAATCAAACAAAAAGTATAACAGACGTAACGAAGATAACTAAAAAAGAAGGGTATGGTTGTGAAAAAGCTAAAGCTTCATTGTTTGAAATATTATTCAAAGGACAATTGCATTCATGGATAATACTTATTCTAATCATAATCATTCTTTCTCTTATATATATAATTACAAGAAAAAGAAAGAAAACAAATTCAGAGGACAAATAAAATGATACCGGGGACTGCCCCGGTATTTGATTTTAAACATGTATTGTGATTAAATTAAAATATGTTAATAGATGATATTACAATTAAAGTAATTGCAGGAAATGGAGGAGATGGAAGAGTTGCTTTTGATAAAACAAAAATGGCAAAAGGGCCAGCTGGTGGAAATGGAGGAGAAGGGGGCGATATATATCTTGAGGGAGTCTCTGATTTAAGCGCCTTAAAACAATTCAGGTATCAAAAAAAAATTAAAGCAAGTAATGGAGAAAATGGAAAAGGGAAATTAAAAGATGGAGCTAATGGCGAAGATATTGTTTTAAAAATACCTGTAGGAACAATTATTCATAATCTTTCGAATGGACAAAAAATAGAAATCACTAAAATAGGTGATAGGGTTTTAATTGCAAAAGGTGGCAGGGGTGGAAAAGGAAATTATTTTTTTAGATCTTCTATTAAAACAACTCCTATGCATGCGCAAAAAGGGCTTCCAGGAGAAATTTTTAATATTAGACTTGAACTTAAGCTAATCGCCGATATTGGACTTATAGGGCTTCCAAATGTAGGAAAGTCCACTCTATTAAACGAATTAACGAATGCATCTTCTAAAGTTTCTAACTATTGTTTTACAACTTTAGAACCACATCTTGGCGTATATTATGATCTTATTTTAGCAGATATTCCTGGACTAATTGAAGGAGCATCTGTTGGAAAAGGCCTTGGTATTAAATTTCTAAGACACATTGAAAGAACAAAAATATTATTTCATTTAATATCAGCTGAATCAGAAAACCCTAAAAAAGATTATGAAACTATTAGAAAAGAATTGGGAAGGTATAATCCAAAAATATTAGAAAAAGAAGAATATATTATTATATCAAAGGCTGATATGATTTCTAAAAAAGAATTAAATAAAAAATTAAAATTATTTGAAAATGTTTTTTCTTTATCTATTATAGATGAAGAAAGCATGCTTAATGTTAAAAAAATATTAAATACAATTATTGCAGAAAAAACTAAAACAAAGTAAAATATTTTTAATGAATAAAAAGAATAAATCATTCACATTAATAGAACTACTTGTAGTTATAGTAATCATAGGAATACTTGCAGGAGTTATTATGATCTCTACCTCTTCTTCAATTGATAAAGCTAATATTGCTAAAATAAAAGTATTTGAAGAAAGTATTAGAAATAATTTATTATTAAATTTAATTTCTGAATGGAAATTAGATGGTAACACTAATGATAGATGGGGAGATAATAATGCTTTATGGGGCGGGGTCAATGGTTTAAATACCTCTGCTACATATAAATTGGAATCAGAATGTATATCAGGAAAATGCTTAGATTTTGATGGATATGATGATCATTTAGAAATACCCTATAATCTAAATTTATCTCCAAGCGAGGTGACAATTTCTTTTTGGATTAAGTTAACTTCAAATCCAAACGTTTCTGCTGACAATAATTGGAGAAGTCTTTATAGAAATATGGGGGGTGAGGCACCATTCTATCAATATTTAGAGGAAGTTAAACAGATTAATTTTTCTGTTGTCGTTTCTGGAATAAGTTATAGATATATTGGCGGTAGTTTTTGTTCAGAGGATTTAACAGTCGGAAAGTGGTCGTTTTTAACTTATACTTATAGTCACGATGGTTATGGGAAAGCATATAAAGATGGAATATTATCAAGAAGTGGAAAAATGAAAACATCTGCTGGTAGTGAATGTTCTGGGGGAGTTTTGCAAAAAAGTGCTTCTGCTAACTGGAGGATTTCTTGGCCGGCTGGGACAAGTACTCCGAATGGCAATGGTTCAATTCCTGGAATAATTGATGAATTTAAAATATATGCGGCACCATTGACTCAGGCTCAAATCAAACAAAACTACATCACGGGCCTAAACTCAATGTTCGCAAATGGAAACATATCTAAAGAAGATTATAATAAAAGAATAAATTCATTAGCTTATAATAATTAACATATTTGAATATTTATGTTAATCTAAATATATGAAAAAACCAGAAATAATGAGCCCTATTAAAAATTGGGCAAGCTTAGAGGCATGTAAAAAATATGCTGATGCAGTCTATTTTGGCATCGCTGATCTAAGCTTAAGAGCAAGAACAAATAGTTTGACATTAAAAGATGTTCCTAAATTTGTTTCAAAATGTCATGAATATGGAATTAAAGCATATATGACTATTAATTCCGTAATATATAATAATGATATTAATACAGCAGAAAAAATAGTTAAAAAGGCAAAGGAAGCCAAGGTTGATGCTATTATTGTTTGGGATTTAGCAGTTATTGAGATTATAAAAAAAGAAAAAATACCTTTTATTATTTCAACTCAAGCAAATGTATCAAATTACAAAACTGTTGAATTTTACAAAAAACTTGGAGCTAAAAGAGTTGTGCTTGCAAGGGAATTAACATTAAAACAAATTAAAGAAATCAAAAAGAAAGTTGATATTGAAATAGAAACATTTATTCACGGAGCAATGTGCGTTGCTATATCTGGAAGATGTATCTTATCAGCCTATTTATTTAATAAATCATCTAATTGCGGTTCGTGCGCACAACCTTGTAGGAAATTATGGAAATTAAGTGATGATAAAGGGAATGAATTTGAAACCGAAGGAAAATATTTTTTAAATGCAAAAGATATTTGCATGATTGAGTTTGTTCCTGAGCTTATAAAAGCAGGTATTGATTCGTTTAAAATAGAAGGTAGAAGGAGGGATCCTAAATACATAGAAGCTACAGCAAGATGCTATAGGGAAGCAGTTGACGCTTATTACAATAAAACATTTACAAAAGAAAAGGTTGACGCATGGAAAAAAGAACTTTCAGAAGTATATAATAGAGGATTTTCAACTGGCTTTTATTTTGGGGAACCAGGACCTGAAGGAATCAGTTATAACAAGGCAGATAATGTTTCAAAATATGAAAAAGTACTTGTTGGCCATGTAACCCATTATTATCCTAAAATAGGTGTGGCGCTTATTAATTTAAAGCATGAAGGACTTAAATTGAATGAAAATATTCAAATTGAAGGAGATAAAACTTTTATTGAACAAAAAGTAGAATCAATGGAAATGGATAATAAAGAAATTAAAAAAGCTAGAAAGGGAGAGGAAATTGCAATCCAGGTAAAAGAAAAAGTATTTAACAACGACAATGTCTTTATTTTGAAAGAACGTATATGACAATAGATATTATAATATTAATAAGCTTTGGATTGCTAATGACTGGCATATTATTTGTCTTTCTTAAAAAAATGAAAGAGGAAAGAGAGTTTCTATTTAAACAATTTGACCTAAAACAAGAGATAATGGATGGCAAAAAAGATTATATAAAAGAATTGACCGATCAAATTAGAAGAGAGCTTGAAAAAAGCCAAAAACAAATAGAGGTTTTGGAAAAAGATAGAATAGGTGAGTTTAGTTCTCTTAAAACTATTATTAAAGAACACAAAATTTTAACAAATGAACTTAGGGAATCTACCGATGGCTTAAAAAATGTTTTATCAAACAATCAAATGAGAGGAAGGTATGGAGAAGAAGTTGCAGAGGAACTTTTAAAATCTGTTGGTTTTGTTAAGGGTGAAAACTATGTTGTAGATACAGCACAAGAAACTAATTCAAATCGTCCAGATTTTACAATTTTTTTACCAGACAAAACTAAAATTAATGTTGATGTTAAATTTCCCCTAAGCGCACTTTTAAAATATGAGGAAGCTAAAGAGAAGCAAGAAAAAGATAAATATTTAAGTGAGTTCAGAAAAGATGTAAGAGAAAAAATCAAACAAGCATCCTCAAGAGATTATATTAATCCAGAGGAAAAAACAGTTGATTTTGTGATCTTATTTATACCAAATGAAATGATCTTCAGCTTTATATACGATAAACTTCATGACACATGGCAAGAGGCAATGTCTAAAAAGGTAATACTTGCAGGACCATTTAGCTTTACTGCGATTCTTAGAATGATCTTTCAGTCTTATACAAATTTTGTATATCAAGAAAATCTCTATGAAATCGTTAAGCTTATTAAATTGTTTGAACAAGAATACGAAAAGTATAATAAAGAGCTAGATGTACTTGGAGAAAGAATTTTAAAAGTTTCAAATCAATATGATAAAGTTTCAATTACAAGGACAAAAAAATTAAATCAAGTAATTGAAAAAATAAAAGGAGAGAATGTTTTAGAAAATAATAATTCTAACAAATTAGAATAAATATGAGAGATAAATCATTTACCTTAATAGAACTACTAGTGGTAATAGTAATTATTGGAATATTAGCAGGAGTTATTATGATCTCTACTTCTTCTTCAATTGATAAGGCTAATATTGCTAAAGTAAAAGTATTTTCCGAAAGCATTAAAAATAGTTTAATACTTGACTTAATTTCTGAATGGAAATTTGATGAGAGTTCGGGGAATCAAATACAAGATTTATGGGGAAATTCATCTAATGGAAATTTTGGATGTTATGGCAGTGAATGTCAGAATCCAAAATGGATTAATCGTGACTGTGTTTCAAATACATGTATAAAATTTTATTATCTAAGAAAATATAATGATATTGGTGGAGCTGCGGGGAGTTATATCAAAATAGAAGAAAACGATTTCATTATTAGTAATAGGAATTTAATAATTTATACCGATAACGATTCTTCTCCTGAATTATATATAGATAATTTTTTTTCTAGCAGCGAAATAGACACATGGGTTCATATAGTTCAAACTTTTTCAGAATCGCAGATAACGGTATACAAAAATTCTCAAACAAATTCTACCTTTAAAAGCTCTTCCAATATTGAATTAACAACAAATAAATCAGCATTATGGTTTGGTTGTGATGCAGGTAGTAATTATTTTTTAAATGGAATAATGGATAATGTAAGAATTTATAATGCCGCCCTATCCTCCGCCCAAATCAAACAAAACTACATCGCAGATTTAAACTCAATGCTTGCAAATGGAAACATGTCAAAGGAAGAATACAATGAAAGAATAAATATTTTAGCTAAAAAATAGTGTAACAAATAATGTTAATACGGTATAATTTAAAAATTAAACTATACCATATTAAGAATTATGAATTTAAAAAACTTAAACAAAATAATTGAAAAAGAACCTGCTTTTAGAAAAAAACAGATTGAGAAATTAATCTATCAAGATGCAATTGATGATTGGGATAACGCAACTGTACTTCCTTTAAAATTAAGAGAAGAATTAAAAAAAGAAACTTCGCTTAAAATTAAAGCTGAAATATTTAAAAGTAAGAATGTTGAAAAAGCTTTAATTACTTTAGAAGATAATTCTCAAATAGAGACTGTTTTAATGAAGCATGATGACAGAACTACTGTTTGTGTTTCTTCCCAAGTTGGGTGTGCTTTAGGATGTAAATTTTGCGCAACAGGAAAATTAGGATTTAAAAGAAATCTTGAAACAGAGGAAATTTTAGAGCAAGTGCTTGTTTTTAAAAGAAAAGAAAGAATAAGAAATATTGTATTTATGGGAATGGGAGAACCATTTTTAAATTATGATAATGTTTTAAATGCAGTTAAAATTTTAAATAATGAAAATGCTTTCAATATTGGAGCGAGACATATTTCAATTTCAACGGTCGGAATAACTGAAGGTATTGAAAAATTAAGCAATGAAAAATTACAAGTTAATTTAGCAATTTCTCTTCATGCTCCAAACAATAATTTAAGATTAAAATTAATGCCTATTTCTAAAAAATACTCTCTTGAAAATATTTTAAAAACAGTTAACGAATATATTAAAAAAACAAATAGAAAAGTAATGTTTGAATATACTTTAATTGATAATGTTAATGATTCTATAGAAAACGCGAAAGAGCTTTCAAAAATCATGAAGCATCCTCTTTATATGGTAAATTTAATAAAGTATAACGATACTGAAGAATTCAAAGCTCCTTCAAATGAAAAAATAAAAAGATTTAAAAATTATTTAGAAAAAGGGGGGATTAATGTTACTGAAAGATATAGATTTGGAGGGGATATTCATGCGGCATGCGGACAACTTTGCCTTAAAAAATAATGTGTGATAAAATATTAAACAATATGGATGAACAAATACAAAAATTAATAAAAGAATATGAGGCCTATGCTAAAGAAAAAGGATTTAAATTAAATCCAAATGAAAAAATTGTAGAAAATATTGTAAAAATGCTTCTTAAAAAAGAAAAAGAACTAGGGCAAAGATATTGTCCTTGTAGAAGATTAACAGGAGAAATTGATAAAGATAAACAAATAATCTGTCCTTGTATATTTCACATAGACGAAATTGAAAAACAAGGTCATTGTCATTGTCTTTTATTTGTAAAATAATATGAAAAACAAATCATTTACCTTAATAGAACTACTTGTAGTTATAGTAATCATAGGAATACTTGCAGGAGTTATTATGATCTCTACCTCTTCTTCAATTGATAAGGCTAACTTTGCTAAAGCTCAAGCTTTTTCTTCCACTATTCAAAACGAATTATTATCTAATCTTGTTTCTGGATGGAGTTTTGATGAAGGATTGGGAGAGGAAGATAATAATGCAACATCATCAGATGTCAGAGATAATTGGGGTAATAGTCACGGGACAATAGAGGGTGTACCAATATTAAAAAAAGATGATTGTTTTTCAAAAAAATGTATACAATTTAATGACGACACGGATTGTATTAGAATAATTTCTTTTTTTGAAAACACTTTAAAAGGATCTAAAAATGTAGGTGCGGGTAATTATGATAAGAATGCAACAATTTCAGCTTGGGCCAAGCCATATTCATTAGACGCTACGAGTAGATTTGTTTTTGCGGACAATAATACAATGAAGGATTTGTGGCATTTTTGTCTAATAAAATATTTTCTGCGTGGGGAGCAGGAGGCATTTCTCATAATATAAATCTAAAAGAAAGATGGTATCATGTTGTAATTACTCACAAAATAGATGTTGTTAATAATAAATATAAATTTAATTTTTATGTTGATGGAAGTCATATAGGGGTTATAAATACAGACATTCCTTATTCAACATCTTATGGTCCAGACTCAGCTTTAACAATTGGAAAATATTGGAAAGGTTTAATCGATGAAGTTTTAGTTTTTAACGAATCTCTATCCTCCTCCCAAATTAAACAAAACTACATCGCAGGTTTAAACTCAATGTTTGCAAATGGGAATATATCTAAACAAGAATATAACGAAAGAATTAATAATTTATCAATAAAATAATCATGAATAAAAAAAGAATCTTACTTAAATTAACAGGCGAATTATTTGGAAATAATGATAGAGCTATTTCTCTTTTAGAATCAAAAGAGATTGCTAAAAAAATCATTAAATTAAAAAAAAGTGGAATAGATCTTGCGATAGTTATTGGAGGTGGTAATATTTTTAGAGGAAGAGAGGTTGGTGCTGAAAAATTTGATAGAGCGGTTGCTGATAATATGGGCATGCTTGCAACAATAATTAATGGGTTATCTCTTCAAGAATCTCTTGAGGGATTAGGAGCGGAAACACGAATGTTAACAGCTATTGAGATGCCAAAGGTTGCTGAACCATTTTACAGAAGAAGAGCGTTGCATCATCTCGAAAAAAATCGTATTGTTATTTTTTCAGGAGGAACAGGAAATCCCTTTTTTACAACAGACACAGCAGCAGTCTTAAGAGCTTGTGAAATTAATGCAGACTATATTTTAAAAGCAACTAATGTCGATGGGATATATGATAAGGATCCTAGTGAAAATAAAAATGCAAAAATGTTTAAGACAATTTCTTTTAAAGATGTTATACAAAAGAATTTAAAAGTAATGGATTCAACAGCATTCACATTATGTAGAGATAATAATATT
>JAQTWS010000012.1 GCA_028689175.1 Minisyncoccota bacterium | reverse complement strand
CGATAAGCCTGATCTAAGAAAAGACAAAAATGATAAAAATGAACTCGCTTTTTGGTTTATTACCGACTTCCCTATGTTTGATTGGAAAGAAGAATATGGAAAATGGGGCGCCATGCATCATCCATTCACCCTACCTCAAGAAAAAGACATTAATAAGATCAAAGCTCATCCCGAGGATATTTTAGCGCATCAATTTGACCTTGTTTTAAATGGATTTGAAATTGGAGGAGGTTCTCTTAGGACACATGATATTGAAATGTTAAAAACCTGCTTTGAGGTTACTGGACATTCAGAAGAAGAAGTTAAAAAACAATTTAAACATTATTTTGACGCTTTTGAATATGGAATTCCACCACACGGAGGTATTGCTTCTGGATTAGACAGATTTTTTGCTATTATATTTAATGAAGAATCTATTAGAGAAGTAATTGCATTTCCAAAAACAGGTGATAATAAAGATCTGATGATGAAGGCTCCTGCAGAAATATCCAAAGAGCAATTAAAAGAACTTGGAATAAAAATAGAGAATGAAAAATAATCTTACTTTATTATCAATATTTATATTAATAATATTTTTGGGTTGTTTCAATACATCAAAAATCAAAACTTATTCAAAAGAAAATATTATTTCTTTTAATGAAGATGAAAAAATATTCAGACCTGTTAAAATTAAAAAAGATTCTCCTAATCTTCAAGCAAATATAGCTTCGTCTGTTTTGTTAAATGATGATAAAAAAATAATATTGTATGAAAAAAATTTAGAAGAAAAAACAGCCATAGCATCTCTTACAAAATTAATGACAGCTGTGGTTGTAATAGATAACTATCCTTTGGATTCTAAAATTTTAATAGATGAAGAAATGCTAAAAGTATGGGGAACTTCCGGAAGTTTAAAACTGGGCGAACACATAACAATCAAAGATCTTTTATACATTATGCTTATAGAGTCAAGTAATGACGCTGCTGAATGTTTAGCCTCAAAATTGAATAGAGATAATTTTATAATTCTAATGAATGAAAAGGCTAAAAGATTAAAGATGAAAAACACTTTATTTATAAATCCAAGTGGATTAGATGAAGAGAATGAGACTTATAATATCTCTTCAGCAAAAGATTTAACTATTTTAGTTTCTGAAATCATAAAAAATTATCCAATAATAGAAGAAATTTTATCAAAAGTAGAACATTATATTGTGAGTGAAAGTGGAATAACTCATAAAATAATTAACACCAATATATTGTTGAAAGAAATTCCTTATGAAACATGGGGAAAAACGGGTTATACATTAAAAGCTAAGGAATGCTTAGTATTAATGACAAAAACCCCTTTGGGTGATATAATTATAAATATTATAATAAATTCCAATGATAGATTTACTGAAATGAAAAATCTAATCAATTGGACCAATAATGCCTTTTATTTCTAATCATGACAATTGAAATTTATAATGCAATAAGATTACTTGGACTAACAGCTTTAGGATCAATAATATCTATCATTTTTGCCTATTTTTTAATCCCTTATTTAAATAAAAAGCAATTTTGGAAAAAAAAAGTAAGAGCCCTGACAATTGACGGAAAAGAGGCAACTATTTTTGCAAAATTTCACAAAGAAAAAGAAGTAAATACTCCACGAGGAGGGGGGATTATAATCTGGGGAACTGTTTTTTTAATGGCAATATCTCTTGCTTTTTTATCTAAAATAACAAATATATGGTGGCTTCAAGATTTAAATTTTATTACAAGAACGGAAACCTGGCTTCCATTTTTTACAATAATCGTAGCTTCAGTAATTGGACTTGCCGATGATATGGCTGTTGTATGGGGGCAGGGGAAATACATTGGAGGTGGGTTAAAATTCTCAACTAGAATGCTTCTTGTTTCAGCTATTGGTCTTGTTGGAGGGCTTTGGTTTTATCTTAAATTAGGTTGGACATCTATTCACATTCCACTTCTCTTTAATTTTCCTCAAGGGATTGATTTAAATTTAGGAATTTTCTTTATTTTGCTTTTTATCATAGTTTGTTTAGCATCTTGGGCTGGGGGAGTAGTTGATGGTATAGATGGGCTTGCTGGAGGAACATTTGCATCCATATTTTCAGCTTTTGCAATAATTGCTTTTACTCAGGGTAAATATGATTTAGCTATTTTTTGTTCAATTATAGCCGGAACACTATTTTCTTTTTTATGGTTTAATATACCCCCAGCAAAATTCTATATGGGAGAAACAGGGGTTTTAGGATTGTCGATGACAATGGCGGTGGTGGCATTTTTAACGAATTCTATTATCGTTTTACCCGTTATTGCAGGTATTTTAGTTATTGAAGCAGGATCAGTTATACTGCAACTTATTTCAAAAAAAATAAGAGGTAAAAAAATATGGCAATCGACCCCTATCCATCATCATCTAGAAGCAATCGGCTGGACACAGCCACAAATTACGATGAGGTTCTGGCTCCTTGGGGTTGTGCTTGCAATTACAGGGACAGCTATTCAATTATTATGGACTTAAGAAAAAAACATCCAATTTTTAAATATAGGAATTATGATTATAATTTTAAAAATAAAGATTTAAATATTTCTTTTGATTTTTTGATAGAACCTGATATAGAATTCAAACCAACATTAAAGATTAAAAATGTTCAAAACATAAATATTGATAAAGAAATTCTTGAAAATCTCATATTTAATTTAGGGATGATTGAACTTGTGAGCTATTATAAAGCTACTTGTTCTCCCAAGATTATTATTGAATGTGGAAAGGTGAATAAAAAGTTTTGGAAAAAATTGTATCTAAAAGGTCTTGGTGAATTCTTTTTTCAAAACAAAATAAATTTTACTCAAAAAGACTTTTTAAAAATAGAATGTGTTTCTTCTAAAAATTTTAAAAAGAAAAAGATAAAAACAGAAGAAAAAATACTTTTACCAATTGGGGGAGGGAAAGACTCTATTGTTTCGCTTAATCTACTTAAGAGGGAAAATATTTACTGCCTTGGATTAAATAAAACTAAAGAAATTGAAAAAGCTGTAGGAAAAAATAAGCACATATATGTAGAAAGAAAAATAGACGGTAAGCTTCTCGAATTAAATAGAATAGGTTATTACAATGGACACACTCCATTTTCTGCTTATTTAGCTTTTTTAAGCATGCTTGTAGCCTATTTAATAAATGCAAAATACATTGTTTTATCAAATGAAAGAAGTGCTAATGAAGAAACAACTAGTTTCCTTAATAGGAAGATAAACCATCAATATTCTAAAACTTTTGAATTTGAGAATGACTTTAGAAAATATACAAAAGAGTTCTTAATAGAAGGCATAGAATATTTTAGTTTTTTAAGACCTTTATATGAAATTCAAATAGCTCAACTTTTTTCAAAATATAAAAATTATTACGATATATTCTTAAGTTGCAATGAGGCAAATAAAACTAATTCCGGAACAAGGCAGAAAACTTTAAAATGGTGCGGGAATTGTCCGAAATGTTTATTTGTTTTTACTATACTTTATCCGTTTATGGAAGAAGAAGATTTATTTAAAATATTTAATAAAAATTTATTTGAAGACAGGAAGCTTAAAGATGAAATGCTAGAATTAATTGGTGTAAAAAAAGCAAAACCATTTGAATGTGTAGGTACAAGAAAAGAATCGCTCTTGGGATTTTATTTAAGTTTTGAAAAAGCAAAAGATAAAAATTATTTTCTTTTAAATTATTTAAATAATAATCATTATTTTAAGAATATAAAGCCAAAAAAGTTTTTGAATGCTTTAAATGACAAAAACAATCTTCCAAAAAAATTTAAAAAGATATTGAAAAATGAAATTACAAAACTTGAAAAATAAAAAAATCATTATCGTTGGATTCGGACGAGAGGGAAAAAATACCTATAAAACTTTAAAAAAACTTTTTCCATTAAAATCCATAGCTTTGGCTGATAAAAAAGAAATTAAAGCTGATGAAAGGGAGATTTATACAGGAAAGGATTATTTAAACAATCTTAAAGATTATGATGTTATAATTAAAACACCGGGAATTCCATTTAATGAAGTTAAAAAAAATGCAGGATTGGCTAAAATAACTTCACAAACCGAATTATTTTTAGAAAATTGTTCAGGAAAAGTGATAGGAGTAACAGCAACAAAAGGTAAAAGCACTACATCGACTTTAATTTATAAAATATTAAAAGATTCTTTTAAAAATGTGAAGCTTGTGGGGAATATGGGTAAGCCATGTTTATCTTATTTACTTACTGCAAAGCCAAAAGATATATTTGTTTTTGAAATGTCTTGCCATCAGTTAGATCATATTTCAAAAAGTCCAAATATTGCTGTTTTTATAAACATATATCCTGAACATTTAGATTATTACAAAACATTTTCAAAATACTTTAATGCTAAAAAAAATATAACTAAATTTCAAGATAGAAATGATTTATTTATATACAATCCTGAATTTAAAGAAATCGAGAATATAAAAACAAAAGCTCATAAAATTCCTTTTAGAGAATCATTTTCAAAAAACAATATACATAAAGATATTATTGCAGCAGCAATAGCAGTTTCGAAAATGTTTGGATTAACTGAAAAAGAAATCAAAAAAAGCATTGATGAATTTAAAACACTTGATTCAAGAATTGAATTTTTAGGAAATTTTGACGGAATAAATTTTTACAATGACTCGCTTGCGACAATTCCAGAAGCAACGATTTTTGCTTTAAATGAACTTAAAAATGTTAATACATTAATATTGGGAGGGCTTGATAGAGGAATTAAATTTAATAAACTCACTGAAGAAATAAAGAATAAAAAAATAAAAAATATCATTCTGTTTCCAAATACTGATAAAAAAATATATAAAGATCTTAAAAATGAAAATATTAATTTCTTTTTTACAGATAGTATGAAAGAGGCTGTTTTGTTTGCTAAAAAAAATACCAAAAAAGGAAGCATTTGCCTTTTATCTCCCGCAGCTCCAAGTTACAACCTTTTTAAAGATTACAAGGATAGAGCTAATCAATTTAAAAAATATTTAAAAAATGAGAAAAAAAAATAATTCATACATGCCTAACATCCCTCTTTTGATATGCTCTCTTTTGCTTATCTTAATAGGCATAATTACTATTGCTACAGCATCTCCTCCTTTTGCCATAAATGAAGGGTTATCTTCGAATTATTATTTAATTCATCAATTGTTATTTGGTTTTGCCCCTGGTATATTTTTAGGCTTATTAGCCTTTTTTATACCGTTAGATTTTTTTAAAAAATATGGTTTTGTATTTTTTATCATATCTTATATTGCAATGTTTTTAGTTCTCATACCTGGCGTTGGAATACACGAAGGAGGGGCTTCTAGATGGGTTAATATTTTAGGCTTTAGTTTCCAACCATCAGAGTTTCTGAAACTAACTACTATAATTTATTTAAGTGCTTTCCTTAGCAGTGAAAAAATTAAAAAACCTTTTTTAAATTTTTGTATAATTATGTCTTTTATAATACTAGCTCTTTTTGTTCAATCTGATTTAAGCACTTTAATTACAATTTTTATCACTACAGCAGCTATTTTCTTTTCTGCCAATACAAAAATAAAAGACATACTTATGATTGGGGCTGGAGGCCTTGTATTGTTTTATATTATGATATTAACCACACCCTATAGATTAAAAAGACTCTTGACTCTATTTAACCCATTAGATGATATGTCTGGAGACGCGTATCACATAAATCAATCTTTAATATCGATAGGATCGGGTGGATTAAATGGTTCTGGGCTTGGATTAAGCGCGCAAAAATTTGGTTTTATTCCTGAATCAATGTCTGATTCTATATTCACTATATATGCCGAAGAATTAGGTTTTTTAGGATGTGCATTTTTAATATTCCTTTTAATCTTTTTTATCTTTTATGCTTTTCTTTCAGCTAAAAAATCAGATCTTTTTGGAAGACTTATAGCTATTGGTATAGCGACATGGATTATATCTCAATCGTTTATTAATATAGCTGCCATGACTGGACTTATCCCAATTTCGGGAACACCTCTTCCTTTCTTAAGCTATGGAGGAACTCATCTTATTGCTGAATTAACGGCCCTGGGTTTACTTTTAAATGTGTCAAAGTCTATTAACAATAACTAAAAATTAGTATATACTATAACCATGAAAATCATATTAGCTGGAGGAGGAACTGGTGGACATACATTTCCGCTTATAGCAGTCTTAAGACAAATTAAAAAACATTCTTTAGATGTGGTTGATTTTTTATACTTGGGACCAAAAGATAAATTCACTCATCATTTTTTTAAAAAAGAGGGAATTGAAACCAGCTTTTGTATGGCTGGAAAAATTAGAAGATATGGCGGAATATCTACATTTTTTAAAAATATGGGAGATGTTCTTTTTATAATACCAATAGGAATATTACAAGCTTTTGTTAAAATATTTTTTTATGCTCCTGATATTATTTTTAGCAAGGGGGGTTATGGATCACTTCCTGTCGCAATTGCGGGAGCGCTTTTAGGAGTTCCGATTGTGATGCATGAATCCGATGTTATTCCAGGGCAAGCAAATAAATTATTATCTTCTTTTGCATTTAAAATATACGTAGCTTTTAAAGAAAAAGATGTCAGCTATTTTCCTTTAAAAAAAATGATGTCGGTAGGTAATCCAATCAGGGAAACAATTCTAAATGGAAGTCAAAATAAAGCGAAAGAAATTTTTAAATTAAACTTTAAAAAACCAACCGTAGTCGTTTTAGGAGGTTCTCAAGGATCAACTAGAATAAATGAATTAATTATTCAAATAGCTCCTGAAATGCTTAAATTTTTTGAAGTTATTCATCAAACAGGATATGAAGATTTTGAAAAAGTAAAAAAATATACATCCGCTCTTATCCGCAAAGAATTAAAATCTGATTATCATGTATATCCTTTTTTTACAGAAGAGGAAATGCAAAATGCTTATGCTGCATCAGATTTAATTGTGGCAAGAGCGGGAGCAGGAACTATTTTTGAAATTAGTGCCGTAGGAAGGCCTAGTATATTAATACCGCTTCCAGAATCAGCACAAGATCATCAATTGAAAAATGCTTTAACTTATGCTAAATTAACAGAATCAGCATTAATTATTGAAGAAAAAAACCTTACTCCAAATTTCTTTTTAGCAGAATTAAAAAACATGTTTCAATTTAAAAATATTGCAGAACTTGGGAAAAAAGCAAAACAATTTGGAGTTCCAAATAGTGCTGAAATAATAGCAAAAGATATAATTAAATTTTTAGAATCATGATTAGAACAAGATTTGCACCATCACCAACAGGACCATTGCATATAGGTGGTTTAAGAACTGCTCTTTTTAACTTTTTATTTGCCAAACAAGCTAATGGAGAATTCTATTTAAGAATAGAAGATACTGACAGGGTTAGATCAAAAAAAGAATGGGAGATTGAAATTTTTGAAAATCTTAAAAAATTAGGGATAATTTGGGACAATGAAGCAGAAAGACAAAGTGAAAGAGGGGAGATATATAAGTCATATTTAGAAAAAATGTTAAAAGAGGGAACTGCTTATTATTGTTTTTGCACAAAAGAAGAATTAGACAAAGAAAGAGAGGAATTGATGAAAATGGAAAAAGCTCCAGTTCATCAAGGTAAATATAGAAATCTAGGATTAGAAAAAGCTTTAAAAAAGATAGAAGAGGGAGAAAAATGTGTTATTAGATTTAAATGTCCTTTAAATAAAGACATCAGTTTTGATGATCTAATAAGAGGAAAAATTAAAATAAATACAAGTGATATTGGAGATTTTGTAATAGCAAAAGATTTAAACAATCCTTTGTATAATTTTACTTGTGTTATTGATGATTTTGAAATGGATATTACTCATATAATAAGAGGGGAGGAGCATATTCCAAACACCCCGAAACAAATACTTTTAGGTGAAGCCTTAGGTTTTACTATTCCTAATTTCGCACATCTATCTTTAATATTAGGAAAAGATAAAAGAAAGCTTTCTAAAAGAGAAGGATCTACCGCAGTTTCAGATTATTTAAGACAAGGATATCTTCCCAAAGCCATTAATAACTTTATTGCCTTTTTGGGATGGAACCCGGGAACAGAAAAAGAAATCTATTCAATGGATGAACTTATACAAGATTTTTCAATTAATAAGATTTCAAAATCTGGAGCAATTTTCAATATTGATAAATTAGACTGGATGAACGGAATGTATATTAGAAAAATGGATATTAATGAATTAGTCCAAAAATGTCTTCCTTATTTGAAACAAAAAGAAGGTATTGATAATAAAAAAGTGGTTGAGGCTTATAAGGATAGATTAAAAAAATTAGAAGACATTGCTGAATTGACGGACTATTTATATCAAGACATGCTAAATTATGATAAAGAACTTTTAAGATGGAAGGATATGACAGATGAAGAAATAAAAGAATCCCTAAATAATGCACTCAAATTAATTGAACATGCGGATAATATTCAAATAGAACTAATAGAGGAAGCTAAAAAAGCTCCATCTATTGGAAGTTTTATGTGGCCACTTAGAGTAGCGTTAAGTGGTAAAAAAGCATCTGCAGGCCCAGCTGAAATTATTGAGATAATAGGAAAAGAGAAAGCTATTATAAGAATAAAACAAGCTATTAATTATTTATGTTTAGAAAAATAATAATTATTCTATTAATACTTTTTGTAAACATCAATGCATGTTATGCGGCAACAGAAATATCTTTTTTTGAAAATGCTAAAAATGAATATATGATCACACCTTATAATAAAATGTGTGATTGGTTTAATGAAAATATTAAACCAAAAATATTATCATTCGAAGAATATTCGAAGGAAAAAGAAGAAATTAAAAAAGAAATTCCTGACATCTTAGAAAAACTATCAAATTTTTTTAAAGATATAAAAAGTAAAATTTTTGACTAAATCATAGATTTTGTATAAGCTAAAATCAGTAAATTTAATCAAGGAGGTTGAGTTATTTGGGTTTAATTAAAAACATTGATTTCTTGCCATGTGAGTTATGTGGCGATCCAGAAACTCGTCTTTATTCACTATTTTCAGAAACTTATTTTCAAAAAAGAGATTCTCCACATTGGTTTTTATGTAAAAAATGCCAGCGAAATTTTAAAATATTAAGAACCTGTATTGAAAATAAGATATTTTTTCTACATAAGGCTGATTACGCCTATATCAATATGTGTACGATAATAAGGCAAAACAATAGAGGGTCTAATGTTTCTAAAAAAAAGCATATACTTATTGATTTTAATCCTCATAGGGTTTTTAAATATGGCTATAAAAAAGGAAGTAAAAAAGGAAATAATGGATATTTGCGCGAAAATAAATGCGCTATATGTGGAAATAGGGAAAATCTAACAGTTCATCATCTGTTTAAAAGAGCTGTTTTTGGAGAAAAAGATAATAATTGTATTATTACCTTATGCGCTGATTGCCATATAAAACTGGAAAAAGAAATTGATGAAATGGAAAAAAATATCCTTGAACCAATGAAAGAACTTTATTATTTTATTCAAAATTTATTATATTTTAAAAAAATAAACTTTGAAGATGATAAAATCTTTTTCATTCACATAAATGAAGGAGATGGAAAGTATTCTTTTATCTTAGAACGAAAAATGGAATTTAAATAATTCCGTTTTTTTAAATTTGACTTTTATAATTTATGATATATAATTAAATATGTCGCCCAATTAAATAAATCGCTCGCCCATAATTTATTATCAACAAAGGGCGACGGTTCCAATATTGCTTAACTGTTTTGGTAAGCGTACTTATTGGGCGACACCGTCGTCCTTTTTTGATATTAAAAATAAATTAAAAAATATGGCTAACAAAAATATATATAAAGATTTTGCTAATCAATATGAATCATCAAAGACACTTAGGTTTGAATTAAAACCAATTGGAAAAACTTTAGAAAAAATGGAGGAAAATATTAAGTATGATAAAAACTTGCAAACCTTCCTTGAAGATCAAAAAATAGAAAATTCTTACCAAACTTTAAAACCAATTTTTGATCATTTGCATGAAAATTTTATTAATGAAAGTTTAAAAAGCAAAACTTTAAAAAATATTGATTTTAATGAATATTTAAAAAAATATAGAAATAAAAAAGAGGAAAACTTAACGCCGATAGAAAATAAATTAAGAAGTATTTTTTCTGATGCATATATTGAAACTTCGAATAACTGGAAAAAAAATGAAAATACTTTAAAGGAAAAAGGGTTTAAAATTCTTACTGAAAAAAATATTTTAAATTATATAGAAAAAAATATTGAAAATTTTTCTAAAATTGAAGAAATTGAAAAAATTAAAAATGCTTTAAATTCTTTTAAAGATTTTTTTACATACTTTACAGGTTTTAATCAAAATCGTGAAAATTATTATGAAACAAAAGATAAAAAATCCACTGCTATTGCTACTAGAGTAATTCATGATAATCTTCCTAAATTTTGTGATAATATAATAGAATTTGAAAAAAGAGAAGATGATTATTTAAATATATATAACATT
>JAQTWS010000095.1 GCA_028689175.1 Minisyncoccota bacterium | reverse complement strand
AATTCTAAAATTCCCCCAGCAATAATCAAATCAAATTTATCTTTTTCAAATAAATTGCTCAGCCCCTCGCAAACATCATATTTATAAATCTTAACATTCGGATATTTATCCTTTGCTACTTCTAACATTTTTTCTGAAATGTCTACTCCATAAATATTACAATTTTTACTTTGCAAAAATTCTATATTTTGCCCGGTCCCAACTCCCAAATCTAAAACCTCTAAGCCATCTTCGATTAAATTGTGCTTCTTCAAAACAGATTCAATTTCTTTAGGAGCGGTCCAATTAAAATCAGACGTCGCCTTATCATATTTTTCACTTATTAAATTATAGTATTCTTCTACTTTTTTCATAAATATTTATCTATTTCCTTTAAAATCTTATTTATAAATTCTGTCTTTTTCCTATAATAATTTTGAACGCTTTCTCCGTCTAAAGATTGTTTCAAGTCTTCGTATTCTTTCAAGCAATCTTTATGCTCCTTAAGATAATTCTCAAATTTAAGACTATTAATCCAACCCTCGTCTTCTTTATTAATTAAAAAAACATCAATATGTTTTCCATCAATATTAGTTACAAATCGAACTCTTTCCATCGGATAATTACTTTTAGGCTCTCCGAATAACTCAATTAATAGATTAATATGTTTATTAAAATCATTTTTAATAACTGGAATATAGACATCTATTTCATCCTGCCCTGATATTTTCAAAGAAGTAGATCCACAGTGCATAACCTCTCTATCTTTTCCTAGCTTTTGCTTTATAATAAACTTTATTCTTTCAAATTTTTCTTCAGCGCTTTTATCAAAAGGAATTATCTTAATTTTAGAATCAGTCGAAAGATGTAAAATCCATTCTTCTTGTTTTGTATTTAGCATATATATATTATATCAGAAAAATAGCAAAATACTAATTTTTATATAAAAAAAAGAAGCTTAACGAATTATTGCTTCTCACGTTTTCATCGGTCTATACAGCTGTTTTCTAGTCGCCATATTGTAGTTATCGTAAAAAGTTATCTTAATCTATTCTTTGATCGTATTCTTCTTTAGAAATATATATTCTAACTCTGTAGCATAAAAATCAAATCCAATCCTTTTATAAAATCTAATAGCCGATTCATTACTAGTATAAGCACTAACCTTTATTCTTTCTACCTTTTTTAATTTGCTCCATTCAACAAATTCTTTAAAAAGTTTTTCTCCAATTCTTTTGCCCCTACAATCTTCTTTTATTATCATATTTTCTAATTCTGATATTTTTTTAATATTTCTATAATAACAAGGCTCAATTATACTGCCCACTAAATATCCTACTATCTCATTATTTAATTCTGCAACAAAACAAACCCCATCTTTCTCATTTATCTTATTTTTAAAATATTCTTCTCCCTCCTTTTCAAGTGGCCAATTAATATTAAGAGACGAATCAAAATCTTTATCATGAATAAACAATTGATGATTTAACTCTTGAACCGCCTTCAAATCTTCTTTTTTTGATTTTCTAATTATTGTTTGCATAATTATATTATTTTTATAGTATCAAAAAACCTAAAAAACAACAATGTATAAATATTTTAAATTGTTAGATATATATAAATATGATATATTTATAAATATGAATATTCACATTATTACAAAAAATCCTTGGAAACAATTAACAGCAAAAAATGTATTTGAAAAATATAATATTAATGTTTTGTTTATCGAAAAAAATTATCCAGAAATACAGGCTGATACAAGTTTAGAAATAGCCAAACACACAGCTATTTTAGCAAGTAAAGAATTAAAGGTGCCTGTCGTACGAGAAGATCATAGTTTTTTTCTTAATGCTTTTAATTTTCCTGGACCATATATGAATTTTATAGAAAAAAATATTTCCGCAAAAAAAGTATTAGAAATGTTAGAAAACCAATCAGATAGAAGTGGCTATTTTGAAATTGCTACCGTGTATGCGAATCCAGAAGGAGAATACGAAGAATATGTATTTAAGGTGCCTGTTACAATTACACTAGAAGAAAAAGGAGACTTATATTCTGGTTGGAATAAAATAATACAACTCAAAAACGAAAATAGAACTCTTGCCGAATATCCAGAAGAAGAAAGAATAGATATTTGGAATAAAAATTTTGAATTAATTGCTAAAAAAATATCAAAAAATATTTATTAACACAATCTTTTCTAAAGCTTTTTTGCCTCTTTAACAGAAACTTTAATGTTTTGTAATTTTTATACAATCATTATCTATTTCAGCATCTCCTCCAATTGGAAAAGTAAATATTGGACTAGTGTGTCCAAAATCAACGTTAGCTATTATCGGTAAATTATTTAATTCTCTTTTTGTTTTTATTACTTCAATTAAAATATCTTTACTCATTTTACTAACATTTTGGAATCTTCCAATAACAATTCCTTTTACATTACTAAAATTAGGTTGATGAATTAAAGATTGAAGATCTCTATCAAAATTTTGTATTTTTGATTCTTCATCATCTTCTATAAACAAGATCGTGTCCTCTTTAAAACTAGGAAAGTATTGTGTTCCTTGAAGTAAATTTAAGGTACATAAATTTCCTCATAAAATTGTTCCTGAAGCTTTTCCTTTGTTTATAATCCAATATCCATCATTAGGAATCAAAACTCTATTGTTTTT
>JAQTWS010000011.1 GCA_028689175.1 Minisyncoccota bacterium | reverse complement strand
ACATATTCTTCAACTTCATCCACGCTATCTTCTGGATCACGCTCATCAGGAGCTATATCAGGATAATTAGTTCGCCAATTATATTTACTATCTACATCTTTAGAAGCAAAATCGGAAAGAAGTTTTTTAAGTTCTTCTTTTTGTCTTTCTAATTTATTTTTTTGTTTTTCTATAAATTCTTTATCAAACATACTTTTATAAAATTATTAATCTAACTAATGAAGCAATAGCCAATATGAAAGCAATAAAAACAATGAACCAAAATAATCGTATTAAAATTTTAGAAAATAGAGAAGGTTTTTTCATATAATTTGTGAATCTATTTCTTTTATCTTTTCTTCTAGTTTTTGTTTTTCTTCGGTCATTTTTCTGTAATTTTCTTTTATTTTCTCTCTTTTTTCTTTAACCGTCTTTATTCTATCTTCTAGCTCCCATCTTTGTTTTTCAATCGTTCTTCTTTTAACCTCCCATTCTCTTCTTTCCTCCTCAATTCGTCTCTTTTGAATAACATCATCTAATGACTGATTTCTTTTTTCAAGAGTTTCTATTTCTTGTTCTACAACTTTTTCTTGTTTAACTATCTCCTCCTGTTCCTTATTCAAGGCCTCTTTTTCTTCATTATTCTTAAACAAATTTTCTCTTGTTTCCTCATATGCACCATTTAAGTTATCAAGTTCTTCAAGTAAAAATTCTTTTTCTTTCAAAAGAAAAATAGTTTGTTTTTGTTTTTCTAATTTATTTTTTTTCTCTTCTAAATCTAAAAATTCCTTGTTTAGTTCTTCTTTTTTTAATTCAATTTCTTTGACCTGCAACTTAACAGATTTAAACTCATCTTCTTTTGAATATCTTTTTTGTTCCAAAAGGTCTCTTTCTTTCTCTAGCTCCCATCTTTCTTCTTCAATGAACCTTCTCTCATCTTCTTGTACGTTTTTTTCTTTTATTTCAATTTCCTCCTTTTTTTTGTTAATGTCTCTTTCCTCTCTTCTTATCTCTCTAATTTCTTCTTTGATATTTTCTATCTGAATAAGAGCTCTCTCAATATTTTCTTGAAAAGGCCTGATTTTCTCTTTAATAACTATCTGTTGATCTTCCAAGCTTTTAACTTCATCTTCAATATTTGCCATTTTTTCCTCTTCTCTGATCTCTTTTTTAGATTCTATTTGAGAAACTTCCTTTGACTCTTCTGTATCGGATAAATCATTATCATCCTTTATTGACAACTCTTTAAGCTCTTCAAATATTTCTTTATCTTCATCTCTATGCAAATTATCTTTTAGAGGAAAAGTTAACGGCTCATTATCTTTTATTGATAAATCTTTAGGCTCTTCAAATATTTCTTTATTCTCATAATTATTTGGAGCCAATAAAAGAGATTCTCTAATGCTTAACTCTTGTTTTTCTTCTTCTTTAATATTTTCTACTTGTTTGCCTAACTCATTATCAGCCTTAATTTGAATTGTTTCATCCTCAATTTTCACTTCGCTCGTCTTTTTCTCAGGAGCAAGTAAAAGAGATTCTTTAATGCTCAATTCTTGCTTTTCCTCTTCAATGCTTTCCATGCCATCAGTTTTTACTAAAACCGCCTCGTCCTCAATCTCCTCCTGCACATTTTCATTAATCTTTTTCTTGGGAGCAAGTAAAAGAGACTCTCTAATACTTAATTCTTGCTTTTCTTCTTCAATGCTCTCCATGCCATCAGTTTTTACTAAAACCGCCTCGTCCTCAATCTTTTCTTCTATTACATTAATTTCATTTCTTAAAATATCATCATCTTTTTCTTGTGAAACTAAATCCAAAGACTTAATAATGTTTTCTAGTTTTTGTTTTTCTTTTAATACTTTTTCATTCTCCTTTTCTTCTTTAAAATCAAAATTGGCTTTTTCAATCTTTTTTTCAGATGCTTCTATACCCAAAAACACTTCCTTTTTCTGAGAAGTGCGTGCTTCTTGAAGAGATATTATATCTTTTGCCATTGTTCTTACGGCATTTCTATCAAATAAAATTTCTTCTTGTTGTTTAATTTGAGTTTGCGATACTGGACTGTCCATTTTTTACCTGTTTTAGTGAAAGACTAATCTTCCCATTATTACCTAAGGAAATTACTTTAACTTTCACTCTATCTCCTATTTTAACAACATCTGAAACTTTTGCAACTCTTTTATCGTCTAATTCAGAGATATGAATCATTCCTTCTTGTCCAGGAAGAACCTCTACGATTGCTCCGAAATCTAATATTTTTTTAACAGTTCCCGTATATAATTTTCCAACTTGCGCTTCTTCTGTTAAGTCCTCTATCCATTTAATCGCTTTATCCATTCCTTGTTTATCTTTTGAAGTAATATACACTTTTCCATCATCCTCAATCTCGATTGCAACATCACATTCTTCAATGATTTTATTTATCACTTTTCCTTGCGATCCAATCACATCACCTATCTTTTCAGGATTTATAGTTATCATTGTAACTCTTGGTGCATAAGGATTCAAATCGGATCTAGGTTCCGAAATAACAGCCTTCATTACATCTAATATCTTCAACCTTGCAATTCTTGCCTTTTCAAGACCAAATGCTAACATTTCTTCTGTTATACCATCAAACTTAACATCCATTTGAAGAGCGGTAACTCCATTTTTTGTTCCGGCAACTTTAAAATCCATGTCTCCATAATGATCTTCAGGTCCCTGAATATCCGTTAAAATCTTGTATTTTCTTTCCTTTACTGGCTTGCTGTTATCTAAATCAACAATAATTCCCATAGCTATACCAGCTACCATATCTTTAATAGGAACTCCTCCATCCATAAGAGCTAAACAAGCAGCACAAGTTGATGCCATTGATGATGATCCATTAGAAGATAAAACCTCAGACACAATTCTAATTGTATAAGGAAAACTATCAAAATCAGGAATAATCGACTCCAGCGCTTTTTCACCTAGTCTTCCATGACCTATTTCTCTTCTACCAGGACCTCTACTTGGTCTTGGATCACCTACTGAAAAAGGAGGGAAGTTATAATGATGCATAAATCTTTTTTTGCCATCAAATTCAACACTTTCAAGTATTTTTTCTTCTCCAGGGCCTCCTAATGTCAAAACTGATAAAGCCTTGGTTTGTCCTCGTACAAAAACACCCGATCCATGCACTCTTGGTAAATAATTTACATCAGCGAACAAATTCCTTATTTCATCAAATCCTCTATTGTCAGGTCTTTTCTCTTTTTTAAGAACAAGATCGTGAAGAGCTTTTTCTAAAGCACTTTCAACAAAATTCATACCATAATTTACCGATTGAGAGTCCTCGTATTTTTCTTTAAGATAAGTTTTAATTTCATTTGCTAAATCATGGCTATCAATCTCCTTTTCAAACCTATCATTAAAAGTATCTATTATATCTTTTTCTATTTCCTCTTTTCTTTCCTTTGCTTTTAAAATTTTCTTTTCTTTTCCAACCTGCTTTTGTATTTCTAATTGAAAATTTAAAAGTTTTTCAATATATTCTTTTGCAAAAGAGACTGCTTTTGAAATTGTTTCTTCTTTTTTTTCGGAAAGCTTAGCCTCAAACATATTAAATATAATAGAGTTGTCTTTATCTTTTAGTCCTGAAACAACCAAATCAATTTCCTCCCTTTCTCCATAATCAGGAAATACAATTAAATTTTGTTCATTTTGACCTATTCTAACCCCTGCAACTGGACCATTCCAAGGTATATCTGATATAAGCAGACAAAGCGAAGCCGCAAACATTCCAATAATTGCTGGATCTAACTTTCCATCAAAAGAAAGCAATGTGATGGTAATACTTACTTCTTTTTTAATATCTCTATCAAAGAGAGGCCTTAACGTTCTATCTATCAATCTTGATATTAAAACTGATTCATCAGAAGGCCTCCCCTCTCTTCTTGTAAATCTTGAACCAAATATTCTTCCTCCTGCATAAAATTTTTCCTCATAATTTACGCTTAAAGGAAAATAATCAATTCCATCTACATCATTTTCACCTATTACGCATGTCGCAAGCACCGTAGTTTCTCCAAATCTCACAAAAACAGAGCCATTCGCTCTTTCTGCAAAATCATTTACTGTGACTGTTAGCGGTTTACCATCTATTTCTAAATTAAAAATTTTACTTTCCATATTAAAAGATAAAAAAGGTCTTTATATTATAGACCTAATTTTTTAACAAGTTCTTTATGTTTCTTTTCGTCCTTATTTTCTAAGTATTTTAAGAGTTTTCTTCTCTTAGAAACCATTTTTAGAAGTCCTCTTCTTGAATGTTGATCTTTTTTGTTCTCCTTTAGATGTTCTAATAGCCTTTGAATTTCTTCTGTTAAAAGCGCAACTTGAACTTCTGCAGAACCTGTATCGGTTTCATGAATATTATATTTCTTAATAATTTCTAATTTTTCTTCTGTTGTTAACATATGTTTTTTTCTTTATTTTTCTGTGCCCCGTGAGGGACTTGAACCCACGACCTTGAAGTTAAGAGCTTCCTGCTCTACCGACTGAGCTAACGGGGCTCATTCATTATTTTTAAAAATTTTTTCTGTTTTTTGATCGAACCAATCGGTATTCCCTCCTAGCCCTTTAACAAAACTTGTTACTAAAAATTTTGCTCCATAAATAATTATAATACCCACTGCAACTGCAAGTATTATCTTTTTTCCCTCATCAAATTTATTTGCGTCATCTCCCGCCGTAATCATATGAATACCTCCCCAAACTATTAAACCAAATGCAAGAGCATTGATTATCGGAACAGCCACTTCAGCAATATTGTTAATTAAATCAAAAAGATGATCACTAGTGCATTTAACATCAACGCCATCGCATGGCACAATCCCTGCACCCTCTGCAAATGCAATTGAAGTAATAAAAATAAGAATGAAAATTCCTATGAAAAATATTGATATCTTTTTACTATTCAATGACACAGGCATTGTGTTATAATATAAAGCAAAAACTTAAAAAAATCAAGAGCTTGTCGAAACATTCGATATTTATGCATTTTTTCTTAATCTTTCTTGAATTAATTTTGGCTATAAATAATAGATTGATAATTTTTAAGCAAAAAATTTGTGTATCTAATTCTTAAATTTTTTAGTCTTACTTTTTTTAAAGAAAACAGCATAATTAATTTATCAAATTAAATGGTAATATTTTTACCTTTACACTGTATATTATTAAACAATGACTACTCATCATCTAAAATAAAATCAAGAAAGTTATTGTGATTAATGATTTGGTAATGTGAATCTTTATATACTTCTTTAAAAAGTCTAGAAGAACTCTTTTTTTTATCATTAAACTTAAATTCATAGCCATAAAGAATATTATCTACCTCCTCTAAATAATCAATTTCTTTTTGTGTGTGCGTCCTCCAAAAATAATTATTAATATGCCTATTTTGATTATAATTTCTTTTGACTCTTTCGCTTATTAAAAAGTTTTCCCATAATACCCCCTTATCATTTCTTAAATCCAAACCATTGAAATTATTTATAATAGCATTTCTCATACCTGTGTCATAAAAATATATTTTCCTTAACTTTCTTAATTCTGTTCTCAAATTTCTGCTATACGGTTTCAATCTAAAAATAATAAAAGCTTTCTCAAGAATATCAATATAATTTTTTACAGTAATTTTATCAACCCCCACTAATCGTGAAAGTTCATTATATGAAACCTCACTTCCAATCTGCAGAGCCAAAGCCTTCAATATTTTTTCAAGAATTTCAGGTTTTTTAATGTTTTCATATTTTAAAACATCTTTATATAAATAATTCTTTGCAATATTTCTTAAAATATCTTCGTCATTTTTTAAAACAACCTCAGGGTACATTCCAAAAATAATTCTTTTTTCTACAATCCTTTTAAGTTCAATAAGTGAATATTTTTGAAAAAGTTCTTGCATGGAAAATGGAGTTAAAAAGAATTCATAAGATCTACCCGTTAAGGGCTCTTCAATCTTGTCTGCAAGCTCAAAACTTGAAGATCCTGTGGCAATAATCTGAACGTCCTTAAAATTATCATTTAATAATTTTAAAGTTAAACCGATATTAGAAACTCTTTGAGCCTCGTCAATAAATACTAGTTTATGATCTTTTATAACAAACTTAAGCTCTGTTGAAGTTTTATTGCTTAAAGCTTCTCTTACATCTGGTTCGTCGCAATTCAAAAAAAGATAATCGGGGTAATTTTTTACAATTTCTTTTATCAAAGTTGTTTTACCTGCTTGTCTAGGACCGTAAACAATAATAACTTTACCCTTAAAAAGCTTTTTCTCTATTTGTTTTTGTAATTCTCTTTTTAAAATCTCCATATTTTATTAAATTAGGTGATTACACTCTCCTAATTTATCAAAATTAGGTGATTTTGTCAATAACTTTTTCTCCATGTCAAAGCAAATTAATATCTATGTATTTTCTCCTAATCTTTCTTAAATTGATTTTGGCTATCAAATAACAGATTGATAATTTTTAAGCAAAACCATATATCGTAAATATCGCAAGTATTCTACGGCTAGTTAATGCAGCAAGCTTGCTTGTAAAAAGATAATCCTTTTTAGTAACTAACATAGGAATACCGAGACATTTTTTAAGTTCATAATGTTTTTTAAGATTTGGCATCAATCTTCTTAAACTTATTTCAATTTTAATATTTTGATCTGCGCCACCATAAGAAAGCAAAAAGAATCTAGCACCATGTAGTGGAAAATACTAAAATGAAGAAATTCAAATCAATTAGTTAATGTAAGGATTATTTTTTCTTTATTCTTAACGAATTCGTTTATACCTTCAACCACTAGTAAACCTTTTGGCATATTAGACTCAAACAATGAAGCATTGTATGAGTTATTTGTTTTAATGAGAATTCTCATCTTAAACCCATTCTTATTTGATGCTTGCAATAATAATTGTCTCGCTTTTTCTAAAGTTTCATTGAATCGTTGAACTTTTACAGGTATCGGTTTTACTGAATCATTAATCTTAAGAAAACCATCAATCCCTTTATTTCTTTGCACAGGGATTGCGTCTATCTCGTTTAATATTTGCAAAATCTCCGGGTCTTGATTCAAATACGAATTTTTTCCATTTCTTAATAAATTTGAATCTGTTCGTATTGGATTATTAACCCTATCCCTTGCAAGCCGTACGGCATCTTCTGATATGTCAATTCCAAAATATTTTCGATTAAGAAGTTTTGCTGCTACAAGAGTAGTGCCACTTCCACAGAATGGATCCAAAACAATATCACCTTCATCCGTTACAAGTTGAATTACTTTTTCTAGCAACAGAATCGGCTTTTGGGTTGGATAGCCTACACGCTCATTAGCTTTAGGATTTAAATATGGAATATTCCAAACATCAGAAAGCGGAACTCCTTTTTTACTTTGAATCAGCTCACATTCCCCTACGGCATTTTTCTTATACTTTGTCTTCCCATTCTCATCTCTTATTCTTTTCTGAAAAATTTGGTCAATATTCGTTGTTGGAGAATAATCTTCAAAAATACGATTAAACTTAAAATTATCGTTTTTACTATAAAAGTAAATCACTTGATGAGCATTTAATAAACCCTTCTTTGCATTTGACCATCGTTTGTATGTCCAAATAATTTCACTTTGAAAATTATTTGATCCAAATACATTATCTAAAGCTATTCTTAAATAATGTGATGCTGTTCTGTCACAATGCAAAAAGATACTTCCCGTATTTTTTAAAACACGCTTGCACTCCAACAGCCTCTCTTCAATATAGGCTTTGTAAGTTTCAATATTTTTCCAACTATCATCAAAAAAATATTCTTTAGCATTGTCTCTCGTCTTTTGAAACTGTTTTTTTTGTGTAAAAAAAGGTGGATCAAGATAGATTAAATCTACGATGTTAGACTCAATTTTCTTTAATTCAATTTTACAATCACCTTGTTTTATCATAACTTCAACAATTAATCATTAATCTTTTGGTCAGCAATTTTTTCAAGTATAGATAACAAATCAACACCAGTTTTCTTTTCAATCGCTTCCCAAGCTTCTTTACCGAAAAAATACTCACCACCAACGCCAGCATAAATAGTTTTTAATGTTTCTTGTATCCGTATGGCTTGTGTCCGATTAGGGTAATAAAACATTATACGAATAGGCGTATATCCTGCATTTTGAATATTTCTTACCCTAGTATGTTCTTTTGTAATATGATCACCATCGGTTGTTGCGTCTCTCCATTTAATTTCGTAGGCATCTTTGCCAACCAGGCAATCAATCTCAAAAGTTACAGGCTTCAATCCAAATTTATTTGGTATACGAAGTTTTCTTTGAGTCTGAGGAAATTTTTCTTCAAAGCATAAAATTGTCACTTCTTCTAAAAAAGAACCAGCATATTTATACAGGAAACGCCCCATGTTTTGATATTCATCAATCAACTTTCCTTCTTTTGTTGCAATTCCCAAAACCCTGTATATCAAATAATGTGAATTATCATCCTCCTCCATTTCTTTAACTCTATCTGTCATTTTTGACCGAAGAGTTTTAGAATACTTCTCTGAAAGCACTGATATTTTTTCTTCAATAGTTTTCATAATTATATTTCATTAAAATATCATAAATATAATAACATATGCCTATTTAAACCTTTGTAAACATATTAACAAATTTTATAGAATCAATCAAACAAAGTTCAATCTGTCAAAGCGATTTAGAACAGCTATTCATTGTTTGAATCATGTAAATAATTTAAATACAAATTTATATCATTATATTCTCTATCAACACCTCTTTCCTTCTTAAAAAGACTTTTAAAAAGCCTGTAAGATTTAGTTTTCTTTGTATAAGCTTTCCATGAAATCAAAATCTCATTTCTTGTTCTTTTTTTTATTTTCTTAATCATTTTTAGAACCGTCTTTTTTCTAGGCAAAAAATATTTTTCAAAAATAATATAACCTAAAAAATTTATTCCAGTAAAATTAGGAAATATTCTCGTTACCTTTTTATTAAAAATTAAATCTAAATCGTCCTTTAAGAATTTTTCAAGCAACTTTTTAATTATTTTCAATTCTTTTTTATTTTCTTTTAAAATTAAAAAATCGTCCATGTACCTAAAATAACATTTAACTTTTAATTCTCTTTTAATAAATTGATCCATCTCATTTAAATAAATATTAGCAAATAGTTGAGAAGTTAAGTTTCCAATAGGAATCCCTTTCTCATTGCTTTTTATCACTTTTTCAATCAATTTAAGCGCTTTCTTATCTTTTATCTTACTTTTTATTATTTTAAATAAAAGACAGCGGTTTACGCTGTCAAAATATTTAGAAATATCTATCTTTAAACAAAAAAAATCCCCCTTATTTTTTAATTTCCGCCTTAAATCATCAATTGCCATATGATTTCCCTTTCCTTTTCTGCAAGCATATGAATAATGATAAAAAGTATTGTCAAATACAGGATAAATTAAATTACATAAAGCATGATGCACTAATCTATCCCTAACTTTAGGCGCCTTGATTTCTCTTTTTTTAGAATCTTTTACAATAAACTTTTTATAACCTCCGTGTTTATAAGTTTCATTTTTTAAATCTTCTTGAATTTCAAACAGATTTTCTTCTAAAAAAAAAGAAAATTCCAATATTTCTTTTTTATATCTTTTCCCCTTTCTAACCTTTAAATACGATTTATATAGATTATCAAATGAATAAATTTGATTATAAAAATTTCCTTCTCTTTTCATATATTTATTTTAACCAAAAAGGGCTATTTAAAACAATCAGGATTTTCGAATAACTCTACTAAAACTAATTATAGATACAGCCCTAATATTTTCCCTTTTGACTAGTTAATCTACTCGGAAAGGAATAAAATCAGTATTTTTTTATCATAGCACTGTCAAAAATCCGTAAATCGTTGAATCTGGCTAAAAAACTACCGGGCACACCGAAACCCAATGTTCGTGTTCAGGTTCGTAGGCGAGTTGTTCAAATTCAGAGCGAAGACTCCGGCATTCGCACCATTGTTCCAATTCCCGCCGCGTAGAAACGCAAAGCTCTTGTTTTATGCGATTTTATCCCTTTTAAAAAGATTAAATTAATGCTTTTTTCCAGCCTCCTGTCATTTTTCCTATCTCTATTACCTTTTTTTCAAGATATTCATATTTTTTAATGCTAATGAACTTAAGGTCTTTTGCAAGTCTAATAAATATTTTCAATTTCTGAATCTCTATATCCAATCTCCTGAAATAATTAACTGTAGGTTTACTTAAATTTATAGTAATTGCTATCTCTAAAATAGCAATAAGCGTATTCTCTATTTTCTGTCCTAATACAAATCTTTGATTTTTGGGAAATTTATTAACAATCACTGGATGGACTTCCAAAATCAAATCATATGTTTTTTGAAATAATATTAACCCGTCTGGATTCATTGTTTAACCACATTTTATTTTAATATTTCCCCTTAAACTCTCCCTTGGCATTTTTCTAAAAGAAAAATGCCCTATCAGATTATCAGAATTTTATTTACCGGGCACACCGAAACCCAATGTTCGTGTACAGGTGCGCAGGCGAGTAGTACAAAAACAGAGCGAAGACTCCGGCATTCGCACCATGGTCCCAACTCCCGCCGCGTAGAAACGCATGAGTATAAGTATCAGAAGACCCAGCAGCAGCATCATAATCTGTATAAATTTTTCCAACTCCATTTGCTGAATTGTAATTTCCAAGTGGACCTAGTTCTGCTTTTGTATATTTTCCC
>JAQTWS010000010.1 GCA_028689175.1 Minisyncoccota bacterium | reverse complement strand
GTCTTCTATATTTTTTTTAGTTTCATCTGAAAGCTCTCTTGTATTTTTGATTTCTTCAAAAATTTCCGGCTTTGAAACTTGGATTTCTTCAAATAATCTGTTTTCAAAAGTATCTAAATCCTCTGTTTTTAAATCTTCAATAGAACAGGATGTGGCGGCATAGATAATCACTGTTTCTTTTTCAAATGAAAGAGGCTCTAAATCTTTTTGTCTTAAAATTTTAATTATAGCCTTACCTTTTTCAAGTATTTTCTTTGTTTCTAAATCAAGCTCTTCTGTAAATTCAGAAAATCTTTCAAGTTCTTGAAACTGTGTCAAACTCAATTTAAGACTTCCGCAAGCTTTTTTCATTGCCTTTGTTTGAGCTGAAGAACCTACCCTAGAAACTGATGCACCAATATCCATAGCCGGCTTCTGTTCTTTTCTAAACAAGCTAGAATCTAAAAAGATTTGCCCATCTGTAATAGAAATCACATTTGTTGGAATATATCCTGAAATGTCGCCTGCTTGAGTTTCAATAATTGGAAGAGCAGTTAATGATCCCCCTCCCTTTTCATCTGAAAGCTTTGCGGCTCTTTCAAGGAGTCTTGAATGTAAATAAAAAACATCTCCTGGGTAAGCCTCTCTTCCTGGCGGTCTTCTTAAAATAAGAGAAATCTCTCTCCATGCCCAGGCCTGCCTTGTTAAATCGTCGTAGACAAGAAGAGCATGTCCTCCTTTATCTCTAAAATACTCTCCCATTG
The DNA here is from genome assembly GCA_028689175.1 of Minisyncoccota bacterium. Taxonomy (GTDB): domain Bacteria; phylum Patescibacteriota; class Minisyncoccia; order Minisyncoccales; family Minisyncoccaceae; genus JAAZMU01. Next base: position 10,093 of record JAQTWS010000010.1, on the reverse strand, counting down.
TAACTCCTGTAAATGGAGCTAAATAAAGCATAGGTGCTGGGTCGTCAGGAAAAGCTGCAACAACAATAGAATAGTCAAGCGCGCCTGCCTCTTCTAGTGTTTTAACAAGTCTCTTAACCTTGCTTTTCTTCTGTCCACAAGCTACATAAATACAAACTGGTCTATCCTTCTCATTCTTTTGATTAATAATAGTATCAATTGCAATAGCAGTTTTTCCAAGACTTTTATCTCCAATGATTAATTGCCTTTGTCCTCTTCCAATCGGGGTTAAGGCATCAACTATCTTAATACCTGTATGCATTGGTTCTTTAACTGGCTGTCTATCCATAACAGAAGGACCCTTTCTTTCGAGGGGTAACTTTTCTTTTGCATTAATTTCACCCTTTCCATCGATAGGATTTCCAAGGGGATCTACTACTCTTCCTAAAAGTTCTTCCCCAACATTGATAGAAAAAACTGACCCAGTTCTTTTAACAATGTGCCCTTCTTTTATTTTTGTAACATCACCCAGCACAACGGCCCCCACCTCAAACTCTTCTAAGTTTAAAGCAAGTCCGTAAATATTTGCTTCTTCGAAAAATATAAGCTCAAAATTTTCTACATTTCTAAGTCCAGAAATTTTAGCAACCACATCTTTAATTTCTATTACTTCTCCTGTTTCCTCTAATTCTGACTTAATTTCAATGCCCTCTAGTTGTTTTTTAAATTTTTCAATTATATCCATAGGCGTTATTTTTAATTTTTATTAAAGTATCTTTAATAGATGCCTTAATAAGATAATCTTTTGTTTTTATACGGAAGCCTCCTATTAAATTTTCATCTATTATATAATTAATAGTTTTATTCTTGCCTTCGAGATTTTCTATCTTCTTATTTATTTCCTTTTTAAGTTCTTCGTTAATCTCTTTTGCAACAAAAACATCTATCCTGCCTTCCTTTTCTTTGATTCTTTTATACTTTTTAATAATTGCAGGGATTAAATAGTTTTTTTTATCTAAAACTAAGAATAAGTTTTTAACAACTTCTTCTTCGTTTCCTTTATTCTCTTCAAGAGCTAAAAAAAGTGCTCTTGCCCAAGATAAAATTTCTTTATCTTTTTTCATTTAAACTATTTAAATAATTATTAATTATTTTACTATCTTCCTCTTTATCGATTTTATTTTTTAAAATCTGTTCTGCTAAAAGAATAGAATTTTCAACAATCTCTCTTTTTGTTTTTTCAGTTTCTTTTGATTTAAGATCCTCAGCTTCCTTTTCGGCTTTAAGCAAAAGTTCTTTTTTAACTTCATCTAAAGCTTGCATTGTTTTTTCTTTTCTTCTTTCTGCTTCTTTTTCTGCATCAGATAAAATTTGCTTTCTATCTTCCTCGTTTTTAGCTCTAAGCCTTTTATCCGTTTCTCTTAAATCGTTTAGCCTTTGTTCAGCTTTTTCTTCTTTAAGAACCCCTTCCTTAATTTTCTTCTGTCTTTCGTCGAGCATCTTAGAAAGAGGCTTAAAAACAAAAACTGAAAGCAAGGTAAATAAAATAATAAAATTAACTAATTGTCCTACAAATGTAAGAATCCAATTTGTTTCTCCTGAATTCATGGTTTATGTATTTAAGCTACTACAAATATTAAAATAAGGGAAATTACAAGTGCATAAATAGCAATAGCTTCAGCAAATGCAATTGCTAAAATCATACTTGTTTGGATTTTTGAAGCTGCGTCTGGGTTTCTACCAATAGCTTCTGTCGCCTTAGAACCAATAATTCCAATAGCAATTGCTGGTCCTACTGAACCAATTGCGATTGCTAATGTTGCTGCAAATGCGATATCTGGATTAATCATATTTTTATTTTTATTACTTATTATTATTTTTATCTTTAATTTTTTTATTCAAATATGGAATAATTACTTTATAAACCATAAACATTCCTGAAGCTGCTCCCAAAACTATGCCTGCTATCAAATAAATCGGAAGTGTATCAAATTTGCTGTCAATCCACACCCCTAAAAGTAAAAATCCTATAAGAGGAATGGTTATGACAAGACCTATTTTCAATCCCAAAAAAATTATATTATTTTTAACCATGTTCTTCCACCTCAACTGTTACTACATAAAATATTGCAATTAATGAAGAAAAAATCAAGGCCTGGATGAATCCAACAAGCACTTCTAGTGCTAAAAATGGTAAGGGAACCAAAAAAGCAACAAGTGAGGATACAACCATTAAAAGCATCTCTCCGGCAAATAAGTTTCCAAAAAGCCTTAGTCCTAAAGAAAAAGTTCTTGTTAGTTCGCCAATACCTTCTAATATTCCTATAAAAAAATATATAGGGCTTTTAAAATTAATGTATTTACTAAGATATGAAAGTACACCAATTTTAGAAAGCGCCTTTGTGTGAATATATAGCATTGAGAATATAGAAATTGCAAAAGTAAACATTAAGTCAGAACTTGGAGATCTCAGGGGAGCAAAAACTCCAACGCCAGGAATTAACTCAATTAAATTAGAACATATTACATAGATAAAAATTGTAGCGCATATTGGAAATATTTCTGTTGTTCTTTCTCTATTTCCAGTAACTCCGTCTAAAAAATTAAAAATGGATTCAATTATCCATTCAAAAAAGTTTTGTACACGGGATGGTATCAAGCTTTTGTTTTTTAAACCCAAAAAAAAAGCAATAAAAATTGAAGCTGCACATAATGTTGCGATAAAATATGTATTTGTAATTCCAAAAAATAAATGTTCTCCTATTAGTCCCAATGCGTGCATATTTTTTTATTTATATTAATATCTTAGAGATAAAAACTCAATTAGTCAAGTTCTTGACATTACTATTTTACAATGGTAAAACATAAATAGTTAATTTGGAGGATTTAAATGGGATTAGAGGATTTATCTAATGATGATTTAATTAGTTTAAGGAGAAGCTTGCCTACCAATTCAACACAATACAGAAAAGTTTGTGCTGAGATAATGAAAAGGAACGAAGATCTTGATGAGAACCTGTTTAAAGACTTTTTGGGTTACGAAATGATTTTATCGTAACTCTGCAAGGGATTAAATGCCCTTTTTTATTTTTTCAAATTCTTCTAAAATAATTTGTTTCTCATTCCAGTTTTCTCTCCTTCCATTTTCCCACATAATACAAGTTTCAGATCCTTTTCCTGTAACAACAATTATATCTCCTTCTTTTGCGAGCAATAATGCTTTATTAATAGCTTCTCTTCTGTCAAAGATCTTAATAGGATTTTTAACCTTTGATGCAACCTCATCTATTATTTTTTGAGGATCCTCATCATAAGGATCTTCATTTGTAATAATCACATACTTAGCATGCTTAGAAGCAATCTCTCCCAAAACAGGTCTTTTCCATTTATCCCTTCCTCCGCCACAAGATCCCAAAATCACAATTGTAGGTTTTAAATATTTATATACTTTTTCTAGAGCATTTGGTGTAAAAGCATAATCTATAAAAACAGAAAATGGTTTTTCTATAATTTTTTGCATCCTGCCAGGAATACCTTCTACTTTTTTAATTCCATCCTTACATTTTTCAAGACTTATGCCTTGGGATAATCCAAGAGCAATTCCCGCAAGCAAATTACATATATTAAATTCTCCCAAAAGATTTGTTTTAAAGCTAACGCCATCTACTTCAAACTCTGAAAAGTCTTGATTTGTTAAAATATTTTTAGCAGAAATATCAGCATTATTTAAAATAGAATATGTTAATTTTTTATTAGCTGAAAAAGAATTAAAATAATCAAAATGCGGATCGTCTTTATTTAAAATATGAATACCTTTTACAGCATCAAAAAACTTACCTTTTGCATTTTTATAATTATCAAATCCTCCATGCGATTCAATATGTTCTTTTGACAAATTTGTAAATATGGCCACATCAAAATCTATAAATTTATGCCTAAACTGCTCTATGCCTTCAGAAGTTACTTCAATAATTATATAATCGCATTTTTCTTTAACTGCCTCTCTTAAAAATTGCTGTATTTTAAATCTTCCGGGCATTGTCATTTTAAGATCATTTACTTTCTCCTTATTTCCGATCTTAAAAGATATGGAAGACATTGCGGCTACCTTACATCCTCCTTCCTCTAAAATTTTAAAACAAATATTTGCAGTTGTTGATTTTCCATTTGTTCCTGTAATACCAATAACCTTAATTTTTTTTCCGGGAAAACCGTAAATTAAAGCTCCTAAAAAAGCTAATAAATGGTGATAAATTTTAAAAACAAATTTTGGTATATATTTTTTTAATCTCATTTTGCTAAAAATTGAAGTGCTGCTTTTATTTTATCTTCTAAATCTTTAACGTTTTTATCTATTTGGGATAATGCATTTTTGATCTCTTTATGCGAAAAACCTAAAGATTTTAAGGCATCAATGACTTCTTCATCCTTATCTTGCCTCTTTTCAACCTCTTTAATTTTACCGGTTAGCTCAAGCAAAATTTTTTGTATTTTTTTTGTACCAATACCTTTAGGAGGCTTTTCATTTTCTAATTTAAATTTAAGCCTTTGAAGCGATCCAGCCTCTGCAAAAATTAAAGCGATCTTAGGACCAACTCCTGAAATCGTTTTTAACAATTTAAATAACTCTAATTCGCTAAAGCTTAAAAACCCGTAAAGCTCAATTTCTTTTTCTTTTAAAACAAGCTGTGTATAAAATTCTTCTTCGGTCCCCTCCTTTATTTTTTTTAAATTTGAAGGAGATAAAAATATTTCATATCCAATATCATTAACTAAAAGAAAAATGCTTTTAGATCCTTTATGTATTACTTTTCCTTTTAAAAATGTAATCATATACTTAATATTAACATTTGGAGAAAGTTTTTCAATACTCTTGCATAATTTTAAATTTTGGTATATATTAAGTCTATGCCAATATTAAAGTCAGCAAAAAAACGTCTAGTTCAGGACGAAAAAAAGAGATATGCAAACTTTTTAAAGAAAAGAGAAATGAGAAAAATCTTGAAAGAGGTTCGATCTTTGGTTACTTTAAAGAATAAAGAAGAGGCTTTAAAAATGTTACCCAAAGTATATAAAGTAATTGATAAAGCAGCAAAAACAAATGTTATTAAAGACAATACTGCTTCTCGTAAGAAATCAAGAATTACAAAACTTGTAAACTCAATTCAATAATAAAAAAAAGACGCTTCTAGCGTCTTTTTTAGTAAGTAAATTATATTTTTTTAAATGCTTTTAAAACTACAAATGATAAAAGTGTTCCCATTAGCGCTGTAAATAATTGAGGGTAACTCATTGCGTAAAGTATGCCTTTTGGAAGAGAGCTGAACATTAAACTACTAACAGAAAATAGAAAACCAAATTTCAAAATAGACCCTAAAATTCCTCCTAAAAAATAATTTTTATCTTTTAACAAATTAAATGTTAAAACTAAAATTAAATTTCCTATAATAATGCATGGAACGAATGGTAAAATTACTGCTGGCATCATTCCTGTTGAAATAGAAAATAAACTAGGAATTATGGCTATTCCAATAGCCTGCCTTAAACCTAAAAAAATAACAGATGTTATTAAAAGAGTATTAATAATTGTTCCAACTATAAATTGATTTTTAAAAATTATCTGAATTAATATAATAATTCCTAAAATGCTTAAAAATTGAATTAAAGGAATTGTTAAACTTTTTACTCCTGAAATTATTTTTTCCATATTCTTAATTTTCTTTTTGCTTTTTAAAAAATTTTGTATAAGCAATTTTATTTATTACTCTTTTGTCTTTTAAAAATTCTTTATAAATACTTTGAACTGTTGGATTTTCATCTGCGATTCTAATATTTTCATTTTGATCAATTTGATATAAACTATCTGCTCTTTTTTTTCTAATATTTTTATTTACTGGAACAGGTTGCCCTCCTCCCCCAACACATCCCCCAGGACAAGACATTACCTCTACATAATCAAATTTTTTAGGATAATCCTCAAGTATTTTTTTAGCGTTTATAAGTCCATTTACAACTGCTATTTTAATTTCTATATCGTTTATTTTAACACTAGCCTCTTTAATTCCCTCATGCCCCCTAAACTCTTTAAAATCTATTTTGTCGATTTTTTTATTCAACAATTTATAACATGCAGTTCTTGTTGCAGATTCTGCAACCCCGCCAGAGGATCCAAAAATTACACCTGCCCCTGAGGCAATACCTAAAAGTTCATCTTTATTTTCTCCTTCAATTTTACTAATATCAATATTATTTTTTATAAACATTCTTGCAAGCTCATGGGTGGTTAATACATAATCAACACACTTCAATCCATTTATCTTTAACTCCTCTCTATTAGCCTCATATTTCTTAGAGGTGCAAGGCATTACAGAAACCACAATGATATTTTTAGGATCAATATTTTCTTTTTCTGCAAAATATGTTTTTATAATTCCTCCTAAAAGAATTTGAGGGGATTTAACTTCTGTTAGATTTGGAATAAATTCTGGCTTGTAAAATTCAACAAATTTAACCCATGCAGGACAACAAGAAGTAAGCATGGGCAGTCTTTTTTTTGTTTGAAGTCTTCCTATGAGCTCATTTGCTTCCTCTATTGTAACCAAATCAGCTCCAAGAGATACATCAAAAACTTTTTTTGCTCCGAGCTTTTTAATTCCAGCTATTATTTTTTCAGTCACAACTGAGCCATATTCCATATTAAATTCCTCACCTATACTTGTTCTAATAGAGGGCGCGAATTGAAAAACTACATATTTGTTATTTTTTATCTCTTCCTCAATTTTTAAAGATGGGTCAACTGATGAAAAAGTTCCTGAAGGACAATGAACAACACATTGTCCACAATAAACACAATCCTTATTTTTATTTTTTGACGGAATAATTGAATGAAAACTTCCTTGATTTTCAATTTCTAAAAAACTTATTCCTTGATTTTTACAAATATCTACACAATTAGAACAATTAATGCATTTTGAAGAATCGTAAGTAATTACTCCTCCAAAATCATATTTAGGATAATTCTTTTTTCTATCCTCCCACTCATTTATACGAATTCCCCATTCTTTAGCATATCTCATCATTTTGCATTTATTATTCCAAAGACATGTATTGCATTTTTCAATATGCTGAGAGAACATCAATTTTAAATTGGTTTTTCTTGTTTTTAAAATTTCTTCTGAATTTGTTCTAATTATCATTCCTTCTTCTGGATAAGTGGAACAAGATGCAAAAAGACCATTTTTACCCTCAATTTCTATCATACATAATCTGCATGCCTCTTTTGGATAAATGTCAGGGTGGTAACAAAGCGAAGGAATATCTATATCGTTTTCAATTGCTATTTCTAAAATATTCTTTTTCCCATCAGCAATTATTTTTTTCCCATTTATTTCTATATTAATCATGATTTTTAAGTATCACTTTTTTAATTAAACTTCTAAAGGGTATTGGGGTTCCTTTTCCTAATGCGCAAAAACTTGTTTTTTCAAGCGCTAAAAATATTTCTTCCAATTTATCTATATCTAATTTTCTTTTCTTTATCATTTCCAAAATCCTGTATGTACCTTCTCTGCAAGGCGTGCATTTGTCACAATTTCCATTTACCAAAAATTCTGCCCATCTTTCCATTAGATTATAGGGGTCTTCCTCGTAAGAAATAACCCTTATAAATCCTTCTCCCAAAACAGGTTTATCAAATTCATCCTCTGTCATTATTTCTCCGCAAGCGCCTCCTCCTGCTTGAACATAAAAAGGACAATCTAAATAATTTTTTGTACTTTTTAAAATTTCCCTTATAGTCATTCCTTCTTTAAGTTCATAAATTCCTCCATTGATTTTTTCTCCCAAAATCATATAAAACCTTTCACTATCATATTCTCCCTTTTCAATTTTAGAAACATAATAAAAAGTTTCTACATTGTTTACAAGTGTGGGCATATTAAACAGTCCTTTTTCAGAAACAAAAGGAGGTTTTTTTCTTGGCTCAGCTATTTTACCTTCTATAAAATTTATTAAAGCTGACTCCTCTCCTCCGATATATCCATTATCTTCTTCAATTAAAACGATATTTTCATCTTTTAATTTATCTTTAAATAAAGAATAATATTCTTTGTTTAAATAAATATATGCAGAAGAATTATCTATTGTTTTAAGTGCAATTTTAATACCTGAAATAACATCTTTTGAATAATGTTCCAAAATATATTTATCTTTTTTAAGATCAAGTTCCCCTTCAGCAGCATTGCAAATTATATATTTTTTAGGAGCATTTGTTTTTAAAACACTTTCCCATTTTAAATATGTAGGGAACCCTGCACCCCCTCTGCCTCTTAAATCAGCTATTTTAAGTTTTTGAATAATATCTGTTTCCATTTTTTTATTATACTATTTTTAATAATTTAAAAAAGTATAGTTTTCATATTTCTAATATAAGGGTTTCGATTGCTATACTTTCGTCTACTTTTCCTGTTTTTATTCCTGAATCAATTTCTAAAATTTTAGCATAAATTCTTTTTAAATCTTCAATTGAAAATTTTTGGGATTGATAAAAGGATTTTCTTTGAACAAAAGGATGAAGATTCGTTCTTTTGTAATCTTTCGCAGTTTTTACAATTATCATATTTTTAAATTGATTTGCAATTAAGGCAAGCAAGCCAAAAATGGACTCTCCTTTTTCCAAATGTTTTTTTATTAATTTTATTGCACGTTTTTTATCCTTTTCAGCAATGGCATCTACTGTATTAAAAATATTTGTTTCTGCTTGAACATTTATGAGTAAATCAACATCTTTTTCTTTAATTTCCTCTTTGTTTTTATAAGCAATTAATTTTTGTATTTCATTTTTTTGTCTCCATAAGTCATTGCCTATATAATCAATTAATAATTTCAATGCTCCATCAGATATACTTCCCTCATTCTTTAAAACTTCTTCTTTGATCCATTTTTTTAATTCTTCTTCTTTTAAAAAATCATATTCTTCTATTAAAGCTTTTTTTCTAATGAAAGAGTAGAGAATATCTCCTTTTAAAACTTTGTCTTTTTCGTAGAATATAATAATATTTTCTGAATTTAAAAATTCTTTTCCTTTTTCTTTAATTTTTTCTTTTAAAGTTTTGTTTGAAAAAGCATTTTCAATTAATATTAATTTTTTTTCATTAAAAAATGAAAGTCCTAAAACTTCATTTTTCAAATCCTCAAAATTTAAATTTTTACCATCTAAAAATCTTTCATTAATTCCGCTTTCATTTTTAAGCTTGTATTCTTTTTTAAGTTCATTCAATCTATTCTTTGATCTATATGTATCTTTTCCGTAAAGTAGTATAATCATTTGTTTATTTTTGACATAAAGGACAGTAAAATGTTCCTCTTTGATTTATTTTTACATATTTTATTTTGCCTTCACAGTTAGGACAATTTTCGCCTCTTTTTCCATAAACCAATGCATGATTTTGATAATCTCCCTTTTTTCCATCAACCTTTCTATAATCAGAGATACTATTTCCTTGAAACTTAAGGGCTTTATTTAAAATTATTTTAATGGCATCATAAATATTTTTTAACTCTAATTCATTTAAAGTTTTTGTATTTCTCAGTGGATTAATTTTGGCGAGAAATAATATTTCAGAAGCATACACATTACCTATGCCAGCTATTTTTTCTTGATCCATTAATAATTTTTTAATGTTCGTTTTCGTATTTTTAATGATACTCTTAAAACAATCAAAAGTAAATTCTTTTGTTAGCGGCTCGACCCCTAGTTTATTAATTTCTTTTACATTTTTAAATTCTTCTTTTGTATAAAGTTCGATTTTACCAAACTGTCTTACGTCTGAAAAACCTAATTCCTTTTCTTGATCTAAATAAAAAATAATGTGCACATGTTGATTATATCTATCAGTCTTAATAGGGCCTTCAATTATTGGATTAGCCTTGCCTCCTTCAATGTTCCATTTTCCTAAAAGAAAATGACCCGTCATTTTAAGATGAACAAGTAAAATGTAATTATCTGATAGTTCAAAAATAATGTATTTAGCTCTTCTTTGAATATTGAGTATTTTCTTTCCTTTTATTTCTTTTTTAAATTTATCAAAAGAAATATTTCTAATAAGATTTTCTT
>JAQTWS010000094.1 GCA_028689175.1 Minisyncoccota bacterium | reverse complement strand
GAAGTAATTTCTCTAATATGTGCACGAAGAGCATTTTTCAATATTCTTACTGGAAGCTGAGAATAATTATTTAAAGAATGATTTTTAAAAGAAATAGATAGATTTGGTATCTTAAAACAATTAATCACTGTTAAGGAGAACCCAACTTCTTGATTTTCAAGATTAATCGATTCTGGCTGAAAATCTATTTTGTTAAACAGCAAACTAAAACACCTCTTTATCAAAGGATCCATTTTTTAAGATACATTAATTAAAACAAAAGTCAAAAGGTAACTTTTTATTCCTTTTTTTCCGCCCATTTAGCAAGTATAGGAGAAGATAAAAATACAGAAGAGAAAGTTCCAATAATAATACCAATTGAAGCAGTTAGAGCAAAATACTCAATACCGCCCTCTCCCATAAAAAAGTAATAAAGAGAAATCAAAACAAATAAAGTGGTTAAAGATGTATTTACACACCTTACAACAACTTGATTTAAACTCTTATTAACTACTTCTGTATAACTTAATTTAGCATTTAAGCGTAGGTTTTCTCTTATTCTATCAAAAATAACAATGTTATTATTAATAGAATAACCAATTACTGCCAAAATAGCTGTAACGATTGGGATTGTAAACTCAACACCATAATATTTTCCTAAAAAAGCAAGCACTCCTAATGGAATTAATATATCGTTAAAAAGCATTAGAGTTGAAACTAATCCATATTGAAAAGAAGAAATTGGCCCTGAAACTTGTTTAAAAGCAAAGGCAATGTATAAAAGCATAGCAATTAATGCAACAATAGCAACAATGATTGTTTTGTTCTTTAATTCCGATCCAACAACAGGACTTATTGTTTGCAATTCAGAATCGGCTATTTTATTATCTGAAACTTCTAACTCCTTTAGTATTTTATTATACTCATCTGCCTGTATGTTCTTATTCTTTATCTTTAAAATTATTCCCTTGTCTCCAAAACTTTGAATTTCATAGCTTTCAATATTTAAATTCTTTTTAACGTCCTCAATTTTAGGAGCTTTTTTTTCATATTCTACCTTAACTGAAGTCCCTCCTTTAAAATCCATTCCCAAATTTAATCCAAAAAATATTAAAGAAAATATGCTGGCTAAAGCAAGTATTAAAGCTATTGAAAAATAAATTTTAGAATATTTCGTAAAATTAAACATATTTTTATGACCAAATTCTTTTTAATTTAAGAGCAAATCCTCTTGCAAAGAATAAAAGAAATATTCTTGTCACAACCATTGCAGAGAATAAACTTACTAAAATACCAATAATTAATGTAAATGCAAATGCTTTTACAAAACTTGTTCCCAAGAAATATAAAATAACGGCAACAATTAAAGTGGTAACATTTCCATCTCTAATAGATGGCCATGCCCTTTTAACACCTTTTTCAATTGCTGAATAAATATCGTTTCCATCTTCTAACTCCTCTCTCATCCTTGAAAATATTAAAATATTTCCATCGATAGCCATACCAATTGATAAAATAATTCCACCTATTCCAGCAAGTGTTAATGTTGCTCCTGTTATTTTAATAATTGAAAATAGTACTAATATATATATCAAAAGAGCAAATGAGGCTAGTAATCCAGGTAGCTTATAAAAAAGTATTAAAAACAATACTAAAGCTATAGATCCTACAATACCTGCCTTGATTGCATTATCAAGCGAATTTTGTCCTAATGTAGGTCCAACTTTTTGTTGAACAATAGGAGAAGATAATGGAACTGGAAGAGCACCTTGATTTAATCTTTGAACAATTGTTCTAACTTCCTCTATACTAGAATCTCCTCTTATAACAGCCTTTCCTCCTGATATTTTTTCATCTATACGAGGAGCATAAAAATCTCCAATAATAGGCTTACCATCTAAAAATATAGCTAAAGTTTTCCCTATATTTCTTTCTGTAATTTCTTCAAATAATTTTGCACCTTCTGAATCAAACTCAAGTTCAACAATTGGTCGCATTGTTGTTTGATCAAAAGAAAGTGCTGCCTTGCTTAAATACTTTCCAGTTAGTTCTGTTTTTCTATAAGGACTTTCAAAAGCTTTTTCCCAGCCTTCAATTTCTTGAATTTCTTCTATTGTCTTCCCTTCAACTTTTTCCCATATTGCTTTTATTTCCTCTATTTCCTCTGCTGATCTTTCTTCTAAAAATTCAAGAAGTGGTGTTTCTCCAATCCATGCTATAGCATCTTCAATACTTTCAACACCTGGAAGTTCAACAACAACCCTATCGCTTCCATAAATTTGAACAATTGGCTCTGTTACTCCATAAATATTTACTCTTCTTTCAATAACATCTCTAAGTCCATTCATTGCGCTTTCTCTTTCATTTTGTTTAACTTGACTTAAATCAGCTTCATACTCTAAATGAACTCCACCTTTTAAATCTAAACCTAAATTGAAACCTTTATCATTAACATGAGGAATTTGTGAATTAATTTTTTGATTAATAAAATCAATTCCTTGATTTGTTACATTTGGAAAAATAAAAGCACTAGCAACTAGCGCAAGCACTATCAATAAACCAAAATACAAATTGAGCATTTTATTTGTCATATAATTGAAATATAGACCGAGAAGGCAACTTTGTCAACACAACCTCTCCTAACCTTTTATTAAATTCATCTTTTGAAATAACTCCCTTTGAGTATAAAGATTCTAATCCTGCCATGTATTCTTTTTTAATTTGAGCTGAAGATAACG
>JAQTWS010000093.1 GCA_028689175.1 Minisyncoccota bacterium | reverse complement strand
AAAATTCATTATTAAGATTATAACTTAATTAAATAGAATTATCAATTTAAAAAACTACTAATGCATCTCTTAGCTTAATCCATTCTTCAAGGGATAATTTTTCCGCTCTAATTCCTACAGAAATATTATTTTCCTTGAAAACTTTCTCCAAATCTTCCTTTCCAATTTCTAAAGCTTGCAAGTTATTTATCATTTTTTTCCTAGGAGAAGAAAAACCAGACTTAATAACTTTGAAAAAGAATTTGTCGCCTTCCTGATACTTTCTAATAGGAGTTATTCGAATCAGGGCACTATCAATTTTGGGACTAGGCCAAAAAGAATTTTTAGAAATATAAAAACAAATCTTTGGTTTAGCATAATACTTAACCGCCACCGAAAGGATATTCCCCTCTTTTTCGCAGATTCTTTTCGCAACCTCTTTTTGCATTACAAGAAAAATATCTTTAGGTTGGTTAGAGCTTTCGAGTAAGTTTCTGATTAAATTAGAAGTTAAATAATAAGGGATATTAGCAATTATTTTTTTATCCTCAATATCATTTTTTTTAATATAATTTAAAATATCATCCTCTAATATCTCAGTATGTTTTAACCCAAATTCTTTCAAAATCTTTGTAAAAAGAGTGTCTTTCTCGATTGCCAAAACATTTTCAGCGTGCTTGTCTAACTCTTTGGTAATTAATCCTAAGCCAGGACCTATTTCTAAAAGATGGTCCTCTTTTTTAATTTCCGCACTTTTAATAATTTTATCAATGATATTTTGATCAATCAAAAAATTCTGTCCCAAGGTTTTTTTAGGATGAATCTGATACTTCTGTAAAATATTCTTAACGTCTTCTAAATTACTCATATTGTTTGCTTAGACTATAACACAAATAAAACAAAAGCCCAATATTTCCCTTGACTTTTAACAACAAAACCTGCTAAAATTATTATATATTAATAATTAGTAAGTAACGAATTTATTAGTAATACTGAAGCTTCCCCCTCTTGCAAAAGAGGTCAAAGAATAAAAGGAAAGATGTATAAATTTTTCCACAGAAAAAGAATATTATTTGTATTAGCAATTCTAGTTATTGTTAATTTTGTTGTTTTTAGCTTAAATAGTAATAACGTTATTATCTCTCCAGAACAAGCTTTCGTTAGTTTAGAGCCAGAAATGATAACCGCGGTAGAAAAAATGAATATTGAAAACGGTATTACTTTAGCTTCTGCTAATTCCACCTTATTCGCCAACAATATAACTTTAGGCTCAAAATTTAAAGAAAGTAACGAATCAGAATTAAAAAAGGATATTATTTACCATACTGTAAAGGAAGGAGAAACTATTTCAAGTATTGCCGAAAAATATAATATTTCTGTTGCAACGATATTACTTGCTAACGAAATAAGTAAAACTACTGTTATTAAACCTAATCAAAAATTGATAATTCTTCCAACAGAAGGGCTACTTCATATGGTTGAAAAAGGAGATACTATTTCTTCTATTGCAAAAAAATATCAATCAACTTCAGATGAAATTATTGCTTTCAATGACCTTACAGACACAAATGATATTTATGTAGGAGATATATTACTAATTCCAAACGGTGTAATGCCTAAAGTAGTAACTCCTTCTACTAATAATCAAAGTGGTTATGTTACTATCGCTTCAGATTATTTTATCAGTCCAACCGTAGGAATAATTACTAACGGCCTCCATTATTATAACGCTATTGATATTGCTAACTCAAAAGGAACTCCTATTGTCGCTGCCGCTGCTGGAACTGTCCAAAAAGCAAAATACGCTTGGCCATCAGGTAACTATGTTACCATCTTGCATCCAAACGGAGTTGTAACTTATTACGGACACTTATCTTACTGGACTGTTGTCCCAGGAGAAAAAGTCGCTCAAGGAGAAATAATAGGATATATGGGGAATACTGGTCTTGTTATTTCTCTTGGAGGAGATGGTTCTCACTTGCATTTTGATGTAAGAGGCACCACAAACCCACTTGCAAATTATAGAATAGGAGCAAAAGTTTCTTATTAAAAAACAGCCCTTAATTAGGGGCTGTTTTAATTTACAAATCAATGCATTCAATACATTTTTTGGCTGAAGGGTTAGCTTCAAGCCTTTCTTTAGATATCGGTCTCTTACAACTCTCACAAATTCCATAAGTTCCTTCTTTTATATTATCCAAAGCATCATTAACGTTTTTAAGTTTAATTTCTAAAGTATATTCTTGTGGCAAAAGATCAACATACTCTTCAACCTCGTCAGCTGAATCTTCTGGATCCCTTTCGTCTGGAGCAATATCTGGATATTTTGTTTCCCAATTATTCTCAGTTTCTTTAGAAGCAAAATCAGAAAGACTTTTTTCTAATTCCTCTTTTTCTTTTTCTAATTTGATTTTTTGATTATCTATAAAGTCTTGTTCAAACATACTTTTATAATATTATTAATCTAATTAATGAAGCGATGGCTAAAATTAAAGCTATAAAGATAAGAGCCCAAAAAAGTCTTATCATGATTTTTGAAAATGCAGATGGCTTTTTCATATAATTTGCTCTTCAAGTTTTTTTATTTTTTTCTCTACTTCTTCTTTCTCGCTCGCTAGCTTGTTATAGCTTTCCTTCATTTTTACTCTCTTTTCTTTTATTTTTTTTATCTCTTCTTCAGCCCTCCATCTCTGTTTTTCCGTATCTCTTCTTTGAATTTCCTTTTCCCTTCTTTCATCTTCAATTTTTCTTTTCTCTTTCC
>JAQTWS010000009.1 GCA_028689175.1 Minisyncoccota bacterium | reverse complement strand
CCTTCTTTTTCATGATTTTTCGCATTTAAAATATTGTGTGGAATACCCTCTCTTTCAAGCAACTTGCCTAAATATTCATTTTTATCAATTGAAGTTGTTCCAACTAGCACTGGTTGCCCTAATTCATATTTTTCCCTAATCTTTTTTGCCACTTCCTCAAACTTTGCTTTTTCAGTCTTATAAATCTTATCACTTAAATCTTCCCTTATTGTCTTTTTATTTGTTGGAACGATTATTACATCCAGCTTATAAACCTTATCAAACTCCTCTGCTGAGGTTACAGCAGTTCCTGTCATTCCAGCTAATTTATCATACATTCTGAAATAGTTTTGGAATGTAATTGATGCTAATGTAAGTGATTCTGGATTAACCCTAACCCCTTCTTTAGCCTCAATTGCCTGATGAAGACCAGATGACCATCTTCTTCCTGGCATAAGCCTTCCTGTAAATGGATCAACTATGACAATTTCTCCATCTCTTACTACGTAATCCTTATCTTTATGAAATAAAACATTCGCCTTAAGTGCTTGTTCTAAAAAATGCAGATATTTTATACCTCTTTCGTTATAAATATCACCCTCTCCTAATATTTCCTCAATTTTATTAATTCCAGCCTCTGTTAAGGTAACTGCTTTTAGTTTCTCATCAACCTCAAAATCACTTTCTTTATTTAGTCTAGGAATAATTTTAGCAAATTCCAAATACCATTTTGACGATTCAGTATCCGGAGCTGAAATAATTAAAGGAGTTCTTGACTCATCTATTAAAACAGAGTCCACCTCATCAACTATCACATAATTTAAACCTCTCTGAGCTTTTTCTTTCAAGTCAAAAACCATATTATCTTTTAAATAATCAAAGCCTAGTTCATTATTTGTAGTATATGTTATGTCTGCTAAATATGCCTCTTTTCTTGTGCAAGGTTTTAAATAATCCTCAACAATCTTAAATCCTCCTAATGTATCTCTCACCCTATCCTCTTCTTCTTCTTTTTTAAAATTAGGGTCATATATGAAAGATTGTTCATGATTTAAACATGAAACAGAAACACCCAAATAATTATATATTTGCCCCATCCAAACCATATCTCTTCTAGCTAAATAATCATTTACAGTAACCAAATGAGCACCTTTTTTAGAAAGTGCATTTAAATAAAGAGGGAGTGTGGCTGTTAATGTCTTTCCCTCACCAGTTTTCATCTCAGCAATTTTACCTTGATGCAAAATAATTCCTCCTATAAGCTGCACTCTATAATGTCTTTGATTCAAAACCCTTTTTGAGGCTTCTCTTAAAAGAGCAAAAGCTTCTGGAAGAATATCATCCAAAGTTTCTCCTTTTTCAATCCTATTCTTAAATTCTTCTGTTTTTTTAGGAAAATCTTCTTTATCTAGCTTTGAAAATTCTAATTCTAAACTATCAATCTTATCTAATAAAGGATTTAAACTTCTAATGTATTTTTCATTTGCATCACCAAAAATTTTAGTTAAATTAAACATAAACTTATTATATACAAAATAGAGAATTAATCAACAAACACAAATCCTATAACTATATGCTATAATAAAAATATGTTGCATTATTGTAGTCAATGTTTTTTATATACTCTTCCAATACTCCTTTCTGGCATTCTATTTATTATTGTTTTAAAAAAAAATTATTTTAAAATTTTAAACAATCCTATAGATTTTAATAAAAATATTTTTGGAAAAAATAAAACATTTAGAGGATTTATTCTAATGCCTGTTTTTTGCCTAATTGTCACATCAATTCTTTATTTTTTAGTAGGCGAAGCAAATGAACTATATAAAATAGGCAATTTGCATAAATCTCTTATTTTAGGATTCTCATATTCTTTGGGCGAACTTCCTAATTCATTTATAAAGAGAAGATGCTCTATTCCTCCTGGGAAAAAAGCAGAAAAAAACCCAAAAAAAACAATATTTCTTGTTTTAGACAACATTGACTCTATTGTCTCTTGCTGTTTTTGCTTAGTTTTATTTTATCAAATAGATCTAACTTATTTGATTGGAATTTTAATTTTAGGATCAGCCATACATTTATCAACTGATTTTCTATTGTTTAAGATAGGAATAAAGCCACAGCCATAGGCGTGGTAATATTATCTAATCCGTAATCAGAATAACGATCAATTATGGCTGATGTTAATGCAATCATTAAAATTTTTAAAAAAACAAATTCTTTGTAATAAAAAGCAATTAAAGAAAGAATTAAAAAACACAAAGCTAGGTATTTTAAATTATATTTAAAACATCTCTTATTTGATTTATTAAAAAAAGCGCTTATTGGATCAAGAAAACCCAAAATAAAGGATGCGCTTACAAAAACATAGGGATTATTTCCCCAAAAAATAAAAAGGAGTATAAAGCTTATTATATAAATAATTTCGCCATAAGTTAGAAATTCTTTTATATGAATGGAAGATAATATATAAAATCTATAAGAAAGACAAAATATGATAAAAAAAATAGAAAGTATTATTAAAGCTTCTTGAATGCTTATCGTAAAATAACTAATTAAAATAATTATAAAAAAGAAAATATGAGCAGCCCTTCTTGTATAAATTGATTTTATATTAAAATATCTTTTTATTATTTCTAATAAGAAAATAAAGATAAAAGATATAAATAAAATTATAAAAAATAATAAATTCATTTTATAAAAATTGATATTTTTTTCTTTTCTTTAAAGTGTCTTCTCATCTCAAGCATTCTATGCCTACTTAATCTAGATATTAAAAAATTTACTTTTTCTATCAATCTTAAAGAATTAAAGGAAGTTTCCTTAAATTTTATACAAATCAATCTTTTTTTAACCTTAGGATTAAAAGTAACTCCTATATATCTAAAATTATTATTCTTTATTACCTCATTCATTAAAAAAAGAGAATAACCCCGTTCTCTAAATTTCGGATCTATATAAAGACCCTGAATTTCCATCATTTTGCTACTTAATTTACTTTTTAAAATAAACCCTATGATTTTTTTATCTTTATAAAGGCAGTATAATTCTTTTTTTTCAATAAAATTATCTAATTCCTTAAAAGATCTTTTGGATAAATCTTTTTCTCGTTCTAAAACTTCATACACATGTTTAATAATATTTTCTTTTTCACTTTCTGAAAAATAATTTTTAATTAATAAATCATCCATAATAATAAAATAGCAAGAGCATACCAAGCAAAATTGCTGATTTTTTTAAATTTTAGATTAGATACCATTAATATGGATATTAAAATTACAGCTAAAGGAAATAATATATTAATATAAATAAAATTATTGATGTTTAAAATATAAAAAATAGCAGTTGTTAATAACACAAACGGCACCACCAATCCTCTATAATATTTTTCATTATTAATAATCACAAAACCCTCTTTAGAAAAGCGAGCTAATTTAATAATTCCAGAAATTAAAACGATGGAACAAATAAAAAAAGTTACAAATAAATTAAAATTTAAGTAATTAAAAATAAAAAAAACCGGGAACATCAGATAAACAATCAAGTCGCAAAACGAATCTATTGCTTGCCCCATACTGCTTTCAATTTTCATTTTTCTTGCAATATATCCGTCTATAGTATCTAGAAAAAAACATATAATTATGAATAAAAAAGCTAAAAATACTTCTTCTTTAAAAATAAAATAAAAAGAAATTAGACTATTGGGAACTATCAATAAAGATATTATATTAGCTGTATTATTCTTTAATAATTTTAATTTCTCCATTATTTCCATTTAATTCAATTAATTGACCATCCTTAAGCATAGAAACAGCATTTTTAACTTTAACAATAGAAGGGATCTCCATTTCTCTGCTTAATATGGATGCATGAGATAAAGTATTGCCTCTTTCCAATATAACTCCTTTTAAAAGAGGAAAAACAATTGACCACCCGGGATCTGTTTGATACGTAACCAATATTTTGTCTTTGTAATCAACATCTGTTCTAAATTTTTCCAATACTAAAGCTCTTCCTCTAAAAACTCCTTGAGACACAGGCAATCCTTTTAAATTATCCTTTATTTCTATTGTATCGTCAAGTACAACTCTTTTTTTGCCATATTCATAAATTTTAATTCTATCTGGCCAAATCACAAATTTGTATTCATCAATCTTTCTTTTTCTTTGTTTTATTAATTCTTTATAATAATTATCCGCTGTGTTTCTATTTATAATACTTTTAATCTCCTCTGTGTTTAAAAAAAAGATGTCTTTTTTTTCCTCTATTATATCAGAGCTTTTAAAGTTATGGGCTATGGTTATGAAACAATCTTTTGCGACGCCGAAAACCATGGCTCTTTTTGCTCTAAAAATTTCTCTATTTCTTATAGCATCTCTTGTCTTTTCTGCAATCAATCTAATGAAAGGATTGCTTATTTTTAATTTTTTCTTTTTATTTTTTATCTCTTTTGGATAACTTTTTATAAGACTTATAATCATTTCCGGATTATCGCCAATATCATCGCTTTCTAACTTTAACTCTCCAGGTCTTCTGTAATAAAAATTATTAAGATAAAAATGCAACTTTTCTCTAAAATTTACAATATCCACACCATCGCCTTTCATAATACCATCGTATATTTTTTTATTATCTTTTTGTGAAAAAATACTTTTTAATTCGTTATTACAATTAACAATAGACGAAAGTTTACTAATTTCTCTAATTATTTCAAAATATTGATCTTTTGCAAAGCCAGACATCATTTCGTTTAAAGTATCTTCTCTAGAAATTTTTTTAAGCAAGCCGTGAAAAACCATTAATCTGAAATCATTCATAATGGGAATTTTCCAATCATCCAAAAAACTATCTCTTAATCTTTCATAATAATTAAAGATGTCCTTATTAGACATTTTGCTTAAATTTTTTTCTTTGTGCTGTTCGTATTTATGATTAAATTTTTTTATAAATTCTTGATGATCATTTTTATAGAAAAACAATTTAAAAAAAAGCTTAACTAAAATAAAAAAATTAATAAAAAAAGGAGTTTTAAATTTCTTTTCTTTCTCGCTTTTAATATTTTTTTTAGGCACAAGCATTGCCTCAAAAAATTCTTTATTATATTTATATCCAGGTAAAATTTTTAAAAAATTATACCAATTTGCTATATTATAATAAACTCTTCCATCAATATATCCAAGCATATTATCAAAAACATCTTTATATCTGATCACACCTCTAATCCCAAAAATTGATAAAAATGATATATAAACTTTAGAATACAAATAATTAATAAAAGAATATGTTAATGGAAGCGTTATGCCTGGATAGCTTTCTGATATATTGGTGCAATCATATATTTCAAATTTCTCATCTCTAAAAATAATATCTTTTGTAATATTTCTTGTCTGTAAAAAACAAAAATATTTATCTGAAATTCCCCATTCTATGTCTTGCGGACAACCCTTTAGCTTATAAACTTTTTTTAGGCAATCTAAAAGTTCTTTGGAATAATTTATACTTTTAAAATCATCTGAAATATTATCAATTTGCACAGAATTAGCATTCCCGCCATCAACAATTTTTTTACAAAACCCTTTACTGTAAACCAACTTAGAATCCTTATCTTTTTCATACATAAAAGCCACACCAGAAAATGTTGGATAAAACATCTCCTGAATAATAATTGAACACCCCAACTTGCTAGTGTCAAAATTATTAATTTTAAAATAAGAAATTACTTTTTCAGAAAATAATCCTCTTATACACAGAAAAATATATTTTTTAAAATTATTTTTAGTTAGCGTAATATTTAAAAAAGTCTCATATAGTCCGGCAAAGGAATGTTTTTCAGTATCTTCTAAAAATGAAGAAGTTCTAAAAGCAACTTCTTTTCCTTTAAATTTTAAATATTTATCTATATTTTCTTCAATCCATTTTACAGAACTCAAGTCTGAACAATTTTTTATTTCATCATAATTAGCAATAATATCGCGCGGATCTACTATTAAAAAATCAGGAATGGGAAAACCGTTTTCCTTTAACCATATTAAATTTTTAGCCTTGTTTCCTATATTTTTCATATAAAATAATAACTTATAAATGTTGATAAACTAAAAATAATCATAAGAATAAAATAGCTTTCTTTTTTATTAATCTTAGAGTAAAAAATCCCAATAATCAATAATGCAACATACATTAATAAAAACAAATTAATGCTTCTAAAAATAAAAAGTAAGCAAAAAATTTGAATCAAAATAAATAAAAATAAGAGAGATAAAACATTTCTCCTCCCCCATTTATAAATATATGTATCGTCCGTTTTCTTATTATTATCGTCATATCTATGATTCATTTTCCTTGATATTTCGTAAATATACATAGTTAAAAATAAAAAAAATACAAACAAGACATCTTTTATGCCCAAAAACACTATTTTATTTTGAAAAATACAAAAATAATAATAAATATAAAAAGCGAAAATAATTTGATGCAATAATATATAGACAAAAAAATGATTTTTAAAAAAACCTCCGCTAAAAAAATCTTTATGCATTAAAAAAGAATAAAATATTAAAAAAAGATAAAAATATATAGCAAACTGAGGCAGAAATAATTGCAGAATTATTTCTAATAATAAAACTATAAACAATAATTTCTTAAGTTGTGCAATTGACATTACACCTCTTTGCACAGCCCTATCTTTATGAAAAACAACATCGTATTTAAAATCTTTCACATCATCCATTAGCCTAATCCTAAAAAGAAATAGAAGCAACAAAGCAATGCATATAAAAAAAGATGTATTAACATTTATTTTATTAAAAATATAGAGATTTATTGAAGTTAAAACTAACAATGAAAAAAATAGCGCAGCAAAAATCGGAAACCTTTCTTTTATGTATAAAAATAAATCTTTCCTTTTTATTTTATTCATGATATTATATTATATAATAACATAAAAAGCATGTTTAGAAAACTAACCCTACGATTAAAATTTTATATTTCATTTTTAAGAAAAGGCAGATCGTATGCAGATTTTTTTACTAGTAATACATATAAAATTTATTTAAACCATAGCAAAATTATACACTTTAGAGACGGCTGCCCCGTTTTTTCTTTATCAACCCCAGCACTCTTTTCAAATGCAGCAGCTAATTTTATGGCCAGAAACTTCTATAAAAATATAACTGGCAGGACGAATCACAATTTAATGAGTTTAGCTATTACAGAAAAATGTAATGCCAGTTGTGAACATTGTAGCTTTCATACAAAAGACTTAAATGAAAAGAAAAATCCATTAAAAAAACAAGAATATTTTAAGATCATAAAAGATGCTCAAGAAGCTGGCGTTACTGTGATAAATATTGTTGGAGGAGAGCCTTTATTAAATCCTGACATTTTTGAAATAATTAGTTCGGTTGATAAAAACTTATCAACTGCTATTTTATTTACAAACGGATATTATCTGAGCCAAAATGCAAAAAAGTTAAAAAATTCTGGATTAGATGGAGTTTATGTAAGTATTGACTCTGCTAAAGCTAAAAAACATGACAAATTTAGAAAGATAGATAATTTATTTGAAAAAGCCATGGAAGGAATTGAAAGTGCCAAAAAAACTGGTTTAACTGTCGGCATATCATCCTGCGTAACACCAAAGTCTTTTAAAAATGGAGAACTTCATGGAATCGTTGAACTTGCTAAGAAAAAGGGAGTTCATGAAGTTTTAGTTTTTGGAGCTAATCCATCGGGAAAATACGCAGAAAGACAAGATTTAGCAGATGATCATGTCTTTATAGACGAACTTATAGAATTTTCTAATAAATATAATAAATCTTATGACTATCCTGGTATTTTAATATATGGTTACACCTCCTCTCATAGAAGCATTGGCTGTTCTGGCGGAGTAAATTATTTTTACATAAACCCCTTTGGAGAAGTTTGTCCATGTGATTTTAATCATGCTGTTTTTGGCAATGTTAGAGAAACCCCTCTTTACGAAATATTAGAAAAAATGAGACTAATATTTAAACATACTAAATATGGCGGATGCAGACTAAAAGACAAAAAAATAATTAATGATAAATATATATCAAAAGATAAATTTAATAAAATAAATATATGACACCAAAAGAATTAATGGCTAATATCCACGATATGGCTTTATCAGATTTTTTTGCAAATCTTGTTGAAGTGCACAACAACTTTCATGTATTTGATAAAATTACAACTCCAGAAATTGTGTTACTTGAAGTTATTCTAATTTTATTTACCATTGGATCGTTTTTTTATCTTAAAAAACATCAAAATAAAATAATTATAAGATGGTTTATAGGATTTATTATTTTTACTCTTTTTCAAATGTTTACAGCTTCGTTATTTAGCGCTATAAAACTAGGTTCATGGGCTTACATATATATAAAAACAAGCTGGATAATAAGCACGACTTGGGCAACCTTTATTCTTTGGGCGGATTATCTGGCTAATAAATTTTTTAAAAAATATTCTATTAAAAATTTTTTGCTATCAACGCTAATATTGTCTTTTTTTGCTCTTTTTTTAGAATTTATTATGATTCATTTAGACATAAGAGTATTTTCAGAAGAAACCCTAGAAGCATTTTCACAAAGAGCAATTGCCTTATTTCCTATTTATTACAGTGCCATCATTTCACTTTTTGTAATGTCATTTTACAAATATTGGAATTTAAAAATTGATAACAAAATAATTATTCCTGTTAAAAACAATAACTTAATCTCATTTTTAATCTGCTTTTTAGGAATTTTATCTTTTGATATTATGACAAGAACAATGGTAACTAATATCGGCTGGTGTGATTGGTCATATATAATTGATAATGTCTCTATAGAGCTCACATTCATCGGAGCAATTCTAATTTGGACATCTGTAACTTTGATTGATAAATATTTGGGATATCATGATATCTTTAAAAAATTTATTCTTTACTTCGGAATATCAATTGTTCCAATTTTTTTCCTTGAAGTTTTTCTTATAAATAAAGGTATGAGAGTATATAATGAAGCAACGGTAAATAATTTTTCAGGACTCACCATTGAAGCGCTAAATATGCCTCTTGAAATATTCTTTGGATCAGCGTTTTATCTTTTAATTATTCTACCTTTTATTACTTATATTATATTCTTAGTAAACCAAAAAAAATAACTATATGAATCAAAAAATCTTATCAACATCTTTTCTCTCTTTTATCATTACCTTAATTATCTTCTGCATTGTTTTATGTATTCTTTACGGAAGTTTAGATATTTTAAATATTATACAATCATTAATGCTTTTAATTATCTGCACAGCAGGGTTGACACTTATACCCATCATCGCCTTGTTTTTTGCAGTAATGTCATTTGTAAATAAAATATTAATAAAAATATTTAAAATAAACATTAAAAATCTTTCTATTTCGCAGAAAAAAATTATTTCATATATTAACTCATGCGAAGCCGCAAATATGAGTAAAAAAGAAATTTATAAGAAACTATTAGAGGTTGGCGGTTGGAAAATTAGGGATATAGATGATGCCTACAAGATAAGAAAAGAAATTAAATGTTATAATAACAAAAATATTATTTAATCATTTATACCCTCCCTTATTAATAATGAATAGCTTTCCACATTGCCAATTTCTCTTGATTTTTTTGTAATATCATATTTGTTTTTTTCTTTTTTTAGACTAATTAAATTTTTGTCAAAAATTAACTCATCAGAAAATCCAGTAAAAAGCATTTTCCACGAATAGTGTATCGGCTCTTCTAAAACACAATTTAAATGACTAAAAAGAAGATTTGTGCAATTGGCTGTAAGTGTATTGTACCATTTTGGATTATTCCTTAATTCGTTAGCCTCCTCCAATAAATTTAACAATAATTTTTTCCCCTGTTCTTGAGAAAGGTTCATTGGGTAAAGATTAACCTGATTATTACGAATATTAGTGCGAACGAAAAATGAATCTCTTTCGTCAGAAATAACATAAATTAAATGGTACGATCTAAAAAGTCCAACATAAGCATTATATTTTTGTTTCTTATTAGTTCTAGCCTCAATGCTAACTGTCAAAAAAACATCGTTTTCAAATTCAAAACTTAAAAAAGTATGGGCAGCGATACTAAATGGCTCAAAAATAAACCAAACCTTTTTTAATTTATTTAAATCATAGCTTTTATCATAATAATCAACTAGGTCAACAGTTTCGTCAGAATTATAACGGAAATTTCTAACATTTTTAATATGCGCTATATTCTCATTAATTTCAGTCTCCGCTAAAGTAGCATATGTTTCTGGCCAATCATTATTAGGTAAGGGTTTTTTTGTTATTTGCCAAAAAATTAAAATCAAAACAATAGTAAAGATAAATATAAAACAAATCTTTTTTTGATTTTTATTCATTTATTCTAAAAAATTACTTTAATTTGTAAAACTTTGGAATAATCATTGAAGATAAATGTATTTCAGGAGAATAATATTGTAATTTTTTAGCCTCCTTAAATTGTTTGAACCTCGTGGCTAAGACTCTCAAGTTAATCTCCGACACATCAATTTTTTTAGAGCATAGCATTATTCCTAAATTTGAGAAAATCTGCAAATTCATAGGCGTTTTTAAAAGTGTTTCATATTTAAAAACCGATTTCAATGATTTGAATTCATTTTTAATAGCCAAAGATTCTTTTAAAAATGGACAAGATAATTCAAACATACCTTCTTTAGTAAGAGACTTAGATACAGACTTTAAAAAATCCTTATTTTTAAAATCAGGATTGTTTGAATCAACGATTATTACATCAAAATAGTCCTGGAAATTTTTAATATAGTTTATAGGATCATCAAATATTATTTTAATTTTTGGATCACTTTTTAATTTTAAAGTAGGGAAATTATCTTCAAAAGCTTCTTGTGCTTCTTTATTACTTGATATAAAATAAATTTCACTTACACTTTTGTGTTTTACTATTTCTTTTATTATCCCTCTATCAAATTCACTAATTAATAAAATTTTCTCTGGTTTTGGATGAGAAAACATTACAGAATGGGCTATCATCTCGCTCAAC
>JAQTWS010000092.1 GCA_028689175.1 Minisyncoccota bacterium | reverse complement strand
TTCAAAGAGTCTAATGCCTCGTCCGATATCTCAGAAACATCTTTCACGTGGTATAAATACCTATAACGATTAATCGTTTCCCTTAATTTTTTAATTCTTTTTTTAACCTCCTCTTTTTCCATAGTTAATAATCAGCCTCAATTCTTCTTTGAGATCCATTATATGCTCCTATTGCTTTAATAGTTTTATCTTCACCTGAATATGTTATAGAAACACTACATTCAGATACTCCATAGCCATTAAAATCATTAGAGCAAGCTATACTTGCCGGACTTTGAGCTGTTTTTCTCAATTCATAAAGTGCCCGCTCTATTCCCGAATCAGCAATATGAAAAGCTCTTACTGAATCTCCTAATCCCTTAACCAAATTAAAGCCCGAAACAACAATGCCTATAACGCCAATCGCAATGGCTATTAAAATTCCGACCAAAACTACAGTTAAGTACAACGAACCTTTTTGTTTTTGTGTATAATTCATATTTATAAATCTAATCTTCTTTGTGAAATTGTTGTCTGAAGCATTATTGAGGATGAATTCTCTATTTTTTTATTCTTTATTTTCATTATCATTGTAATTTTAGGCTGAAGATTGTCATCACGACCATCCCCCATTTTATTAAACCTTAAATCTTCAACATTAACTACATCGCCTGTCACATCAACGCCTTCCGCAAAGGTTGCGGTTTTATTTTCAGAAATATACTCCCTTATTTTTCCGTCTTCAAGTACAAATTTTTTACACCTAAGTCCAAGTGTTTGATCGTAATACAAAAAAATAGTTGAATTACCAGAAATTAAAAAATTATTTTCCAACCCAACGCACCCTCCATCCACATCCTTCTTTGCCATTCTAAGCTCCTTTTCTATTTTATCTAATGCAAATATAGCCTGATTAAACATATTCTGTGTAGTGGTTATCTTTATTTGATTTTGTATTGAAACAACAATAATTTGAGCCAAAGTCGCGGATATGGCTATAAATATGGCTAACGCAACAATTGCCTCTATTAATGTAAAACCTTTATTGTTCATGTTATTTCCAATTATATAAATATTGTTCTAGTAAAAACTCTTCATTATCATAATACACCACAATACTAACCTTAATTTTATCAGCATTTACATCTGAAATTGCAATTTTTCTAGAAAAAATAGTTTTTATTCCAGAGGCAGTGTAATTATAGAAGCCATTATCAATCCATAATGGTGCTTTTTCTTCTGTACTATTAGCATTTGCAATTAGGGATGCATCGTTGTAATCAATCCTGCACCCATAACTTCCACTACAAACCGTTAATCCTTCTTTCCAATCGGTCTTGTTGGCAACAAAATTAGAATCTCTAATATTTTTAACAAGTTCAATTCCTTCTTCAGCCAAATATGCAGCAACAAATTTATCTTTTGCTTTTTCAATAGAATTAAAAGAATAACTAATTCCATTGTATAATCCTAAAACTGCAACTGTTATAATAAACACAGAAAGAAGAACCTCAATTAATGTAAAACCTTTATTATTCATTTTATTCTATTAAACCAGCCTTGTTGACTTTGATTAAGTGCTTATTTGTTGTTCCTTCTTTAAAAACATCAAGTTTGAATTCCGTTAATGTAGTGCAAGCTGAAGCGCTTGTACATATTGCAACATATGGAGTTGGAGGAATGAATAATACGCCTATTTGTGTATTGCCCCCATTTCTTTGATATTTTATACCTTTTGGCAATACTATTTTTTCCAAAATTTCATCTCCTGTATCGTATCCATAATTAGCATTTTTATTTTTGTAAATATAATAATATTTACCATTAGCAGTATCAGGAAACCATACTCCTACTCCATAATTTGTTCCCGGAGTTGCCCCCACGCCAGATAACGCCATCTCCTTTGCTTTAGAAATATTTACAATCATTGAATTTTTAGCGCTAAATAAATCAATATCGCTTGTAGAAGAAGTGCTATTAATTACAACAGCTCCTGTTGCAATAATTATAATGGATATAACCACTAAAATTTCAATTAGTGTAAATCCTTTGTTTACATTAAACTTAAATACCATTGGATAAAATCGTTACCAAAAAATAATGCCACAAATGTTCCAAATACAAGAAATGGACCAAAAGGAATTTCAGACTTCATTCCTCTTTTTTTAAGTCCCATCATACTAAGCCCTATAATAGCACCACTAGCAAAAGCTATAAATAATGCAGGAAGTATATTTGGAAAACCTAGTAAAAGACCTAAGAATATAACAAGTTTAACATCTCCAAATCCCATTGCCTTGCCTTCTGAAAAGAAGTAAAGAGCAAAGAAAAATAAAAATACAACAAAAGCAGTCACCACTCTTATAAACAATTCATCAAGAGTAAACATGTTTAAAATAAATGTTCCGCTAAATAAATAAATTAAAGTTATTACAATAGCAGAAAAAGTTAAGCCATCTGGAATAATAAACCATTTTAGATCAAATACAAAAATCATTACAAAATAGGCTGTAATAAAGAAATAAAATAGTAGATTTAAAAATTCTAAATTAAAAATACCTTGAGTTAAAAAATTAGCATTTAAAAGATAAGCTACTCCAAAAAATAACAATCCTGTAAATAATTCTACAATTGGATATTCTTTAGATATTTTCTTTTTACAATACCTACATTTCCCTTTTAACGAAAAAAAGCTAAATAAAGGAATTAAATCAAGAACTCCAAGTTCATGATCACACTTTGGACATATGGAACGCCCTTTCAAAAAACTTTTATTATTATA
>JAQTWS010000091.1 GCA_028689175.1 Minisyncoccota bacterium | reverse complement strand
TTGTTATGTTCATACAACAATGATGTCCGATTTACACGCTTTTGCAAAATGAGTATGATTAATTTCATGCTCATTTTGTATTAGAAAGCGTTTTTCATTTCATGCCGGTTTTGTATTGGATAAGTCTATTTGTTAACATTTAGAATAATACCATGTATAATTAAGGTCGTCAAATAAATAAAATAACTGATATGTAAACTCTTGCAGTATTTTTATCGATTGTCCGTATATACTATTATCGTGAATAAAAAATAAAATGAATTCCTTTTTTTCTGAAAAAAGTAAAATAGAGCAGGCAAAAATTTCGCCCAAAGCTTTTGAAAAGCTTTACCTGGCATATATGCCAAAAGTTTATGCATATATTGCAAGCAGAACCAACAACATTCAAGAAGCGGAGGATCTGACAAGCGAAGTCTGGCTCAAAATTCTAAAAAAAATAGATAATTTTAACACCAGGCATGAAAACAGTTTTAGTGCTTGGATTTTTACTATAACAAAACATCATTTAATTGATTATTACAGAAAAAACAATAATTCCCCAATCCCATGTATTGATTTAGAAAAAACTATTTCTAGTAAATTTAATATGGGTCAAAAAATAGATAATACACTTCTTGAAAAAAAATTTAAAGAAATATTGTTAACCCTCCCCCCAAAACAGGCCGAAAGTATCAGACTTAAATATTTTGGAGGACTCAGAAATAAAGAGATTGCAACTATTTTAGGAATATCTGAAAAAACAGTGGCTTCTAACTTAACTAGAGCTTTAGATAAGATAAGACAAAGTAATTTTTTGCAGTAATTTTTTAAATTTCACGTATATTATAATGCTTATGAAAAAAGATTTAAAAAAATTTGAACAATTTATTAGAAAGATCAGTAAAGAACCCGGGGTTGATTTTACTAATAAATTGATGGATAAACTTCGCGAAGAACATCCTTGCTTTAAAAAAAATAGCAATAATAATTTTTCATGGCAAATTATTAACCTAATAAAAATTAACAACATGAAAAAAAGTACTATTAGTTTTGCAATATTTGCAATTGTATTTGTTGCTGCCGGAATTTTCTTGCACTTCAACTCTGAAACAAGATTAGCTGATGCTTTTTTAGAAAAAGCCTACGCCCAATACGAAAAAATCATTCAAAATAATTTTGCTCACAAAATTGAGCTCATGTCAGGAGACAACTTCGAAGATTATTTAGCCATTTTTGATAGTGAAGACAATATTGATCTTGGTGTTCAATTAAGAGAATATGGAAGAATATCCTATGTTTTTAACATGATCAGTTCTCCTGCAGTTGACTTATATTACGAAAAAGATCAGCCTATTTTAAAGATTAACAACAATAGTAAAACTAGATATTTTAAATATTCTCTCGAAAAAGGAATCAATCCCGAAACAAATCCTTGGAAAGAAATATTTCCTCAAGAAAATTACACTCACGCCGATCAAATACTAACTTTAATTAATACTTTAAAGATGGATCCAAAAACAACTATTATTGAAAACAACGATAAAGAGATCGTATTTTCACATCCTACCGATATAAAATTAGGAACTGGTGATATTATTTCAGAAGAATACCATTTTAACAAAAAAACTAAAGAATTAATAAAAAAAGATGAGACTACTTTAAGAGATGGTAAGAAATACACTCTTAGAACAGAAACTATTACTAGAAGCGAAACAAATGATAAAACCTTATCATTTGCAGAAAACGACAGACTAATTAGCTTATCTGCTGAACAATACTACTATGGTGGAGGAGCTAATGGATATCAATACTTTGCTACCTTTAACTATGATAAACAAAATGAAAAAATTATTACCATTGGGGATATTTTTAAAGATTATGAAAAGGGTTTAAAAAAATTAAGCGATTATTCTAGAGAAAAATTACCAGATTTAGTTAAAGAATACTTTGTTGAAGATTTTGTAAATGATGGAACTAAACCTATTGCTAAAAACTTTTCACAATTCAACTTCACTCAAGATGAAAATGAAGCAATCACGGGCATTAATCTTCATTTCGCTGAATACCAAGTCGCTCCGGGATGCGTGGGTGCTGTAGATTTGTTTATACCAATCGATGAAATAAACGATTTATTAAAATAACAATATCATATAAAAAGGCGCTACTTTAGCGCCTTTTTTGCTTTTTAATATGTAATTTTTATGTTATCTTTAATTTATGCAAAAAAATAAAAAGAAAATTGTTCTAGTGACTATTTTTATAGCCTACTTTCTTTTTTTAATTAAAGCCATTCTTTTCAAATATCCCTATGAAATGCTCATAGATTCTCTACAATTTACAAACTTTGATTATATAAAAAGAAGACTTTTAATCGGTAGTAATTTTATCCCTCTTAAAACTATTTTATCATATATGAACGCTATATCATATTCAAATTCAGGAAATGCTAAAATAAATCTTTACGCCAACCTTCTGCTTTTTATGCCACTTGGTTTTCTTATTCCATTAATTTTCAAAAAAATAAACAACTATAAAAAAATCTTTTTCATAGCTTTTTCAATTAGTCTTTTATTTGAAGCTATTCAACTAATTTTTGGAATTGGGACCTTTGACGTGGATGATTTAATTTTAAATACTTTAGGTGCCATTATTGGCCTACTTATATTTAAATTAATCAAATATATTAATTAATTCTCTTTTAAAGTACCACACATCAAGGTACCCGGTCCAACATGAGAGCCAATAAAAACCCCTGTCATTGTTATTAAATCAATTTTAATTTGTTTTGGATATTTATTTTCAAAAAGAAACTTTAATTTCTCAGCCTCTATAA
>JAQTWS010000008.1 GCA_028689175.1 Minisyncoccota bacterium | reverse complement strand
TGAAACAAAAGATAAAAAATCCACTGCTATTGCTACTAGAGTAATTCATGATAATCTTCCTAAATTTTGTGATAATATAATAGAATTTGAAAAAAGAGAAGATGATTATTTAAATATATATAACATTCTAAAAAAAGAAGGAGTTTTTTTAGTAAAAAAGGATAAAACTACAATTTATCCGATCAATACAGAGATATTTAAAATCAAACATTATAATAAATGTTTATCACAAGATGAGATTGAAAAATATAATGAAGAGGTTGGCAATGCCAATTCTTTAATAAATTTATATAATCAATTAAATAATAAAAATAAAGATTTCAAAAGATTGCAACCATTTAAAACCCTTTATAAACAAATAGGCTGCGGTAAAAAAAATAATTCATTTCTTGTTATTGGTTGCGATAAAAAAAACAAAAATAATTCCCTTGTTTCGTTAGAAGAAATACTTTGGTTCATAAATGATGCAGGAAATAAAATTTTTAAAGAAAGAAAGGATGAGATTGGAATAAAATCAGTGCCAGCTTTTTTAAAATACATAAAAAGCAGAGAAAATTATAATGGAGTTTACTGGTCAAAAGCAGCTCTAAATACTGTATCTAATAAATATTTTGCTAATTGGTATTATCTAACAGACAAGCTAAAAGAAGCTGGTGTTTTTAAAGCGACAAAAAAGGGGTCAGAAGATTATGTAAAAATTCCAGATGTCATTGAGCTCGAAGGATTTTTCAATGTTATGAATAAAGAAGAAAAAAACTTATCTTTTAAAGAAAGTATATTAGAAAATAAAGAAAAAATAATAAATGAATCTAAAAACACTTCAGATGCTCTGCTTAATTTGATTTTCAATGATATTGAAGAAAATATAAACTTATTTTTAAACACATCATCTGATGTTCTAGAACCTAAAAATTTTAACGATAAAGAATTAATAAAAAAATGGCTTGATTCTAGCGTAGCAACAATACAAATGCTTAAATATTTTCTAGTCAAAGAAGATAAGATAAGGGAGGGTAACCCAATAGATTCCACAATCACAGAAGCATTAGAATTTATTATAAATGGGGAATTTAATTGGTTTGGATGGTATGACGCTGTCCGCAATTATTTGACAAAGAAAAAACAAGACAATGTTAATAAATTAAAATTGAATTTTTTAAATAGCAGTTTAGCCTCTGGTTGGGATATAAATAAGGAATCTGACAACCTTTGTGTAATACTTAAAGATCAAGAAGAAAATTTGTACTTAGGAATAATTAATAAAGAAAAAAAGACAATTTTTGAAAAAAACTTTATTGACGGCAAGGGAAAAAATAAAAAAATTATAGAAAACGATCTTTATAAAATAAACGATGGGGAAATTTGGCAAAAAATGGAATATAATTTTTGGCCGCAAGCTTTTAAAGCGATTCCTAAATGCTCAACCCAAAAAAAAGAAATAATTGAACACTTTAAAAATTCGAATAATGACTTTATTTTTCCAATAGGATGCAAGGTTACTTCTGGAGAAAAATTTGAAAAGGAATGCGTTATCACAAAAGAAATTTTTGAATTAAATAATAGGGGTTATAAAAAAAATAATACCAGTATTAACGTATTAATGTGTTATGATTCAAATATTAAGAAAAGCGAATATATAAAAAAGTTTCAAAAAGAATATTGGGAAATATTGTTTAAAAAAAATAATCCTGATAAAAAAGAGATTAATAAAGAATGGATTAATTTTTGTAAAAAAGATTATTCTGAATTAAAAGATTATGAAAAATCATATAAAGACGCTTTAATAAAATGGATAGATTTCTGTAAATACTTTTTATCAAAATATCCTAAAACAAAATTATTCACATATGCATTAAAAGATTCTAAGGATTATAACTCTCTTAATGAATTTTATAACGATATAGACAAATGTTCATATAAACTTAATTTTGATACTAAAATAAATAAATGCAAACTGGGTAAATTAGTTGACGAAGGAAGCCTTTATCTTTTTCAAATAAAAAACCAAGATTATAATAAGAATAAAAAGCCTAATCATAAAGATAATTTACATACAATTTATTGGAAGGCTGTTTTTGAAGAAATAGAAAATCGCCCAAAATTAAACGGAGGAGCTGAAATATTTTATAGAAAGGCCTTATCTCAAAATGAGCTTGAAAAAATAAAAAATAAAAATAATAAAGAAATAATTAAAAATTTTAGATTTTCAAAAGATAAATTTATTTTCCATATTTCAATTACATTAAATTTTTGTCAAAAAAATATAACAATTAACAATAAGGTTAATGATTTTTTAAAACAAAATCAAAATGTATATTTTTTAGGCATTGATCGAGGAGAGAATCATTTAGCATATTATTCACTAATCAATTCAAAAGGAGAAATTATAAACCAAGGCACATTAAATTTGCCATTTACTGATAAGGACGGCAAGCCAAGAGTTATTGAGGTGCAAAAAAGAATTAATGAACACGAATTTGAAACAGTAAAATGTAAAAATTACAATGATCTACTTGATGCTCGTGCTGGAAACAGAAATTATGCTAGAAAAAATTGGCAAACAATTGAAACAATTAAAGACCTGAAAAATGGATATATTTCAAAAGTAATACATGAAATTATTAACATTGCCACAAATAAAGATAAATTTACTTTTATTGTTTTAGAAAACTTAAATATAGGATTTAAAAGGGGTAGGCAAAAAATTGAAAAGTCTGTTTATCAAAATTTAGAATTGGCTCTTGCTAAAAAATTAAATTTTCTTGTTGATAAAAATATTACATTAGGAAATTTGGGATCAGTTACTAATGCAATACAACTAACTCCGCCTGTAAATAATTTTGGCGATATTGAGGGTAAAAAACAATTCGGAAATATGCTATATATTAAAGCTGATTACACCTCCCAAACTGATCCAATTACTGGATGGACAAAAACTATTTATATAAAAAAGGGATCAGAAAAAAGTATTCAAGAAGAAATAAAAAAACATTTTACCAATATATTTTATGATGGGAAGATTTACTATTTTGAATATACAGATTCTTTTAATAATAAATGGAAATTATATTCTGGATTAGATAGGTATTATAGAGAAAAAAATAAAGAAGGCAATTGGATAAGCACAAAAAAAGACACAACTGAAATGCTTAATAAAATATTTGAAAATGCAGATAAATCAAAATCTATTTACAATCAAATTATGAATGAAAATATAAGGCTTGAAAAAATTGATAAACATCCAGCATGGGAATCCCTAAGATTTGTAATCCACCTTATTCAACAGATACGTAACCAAGATAATAAAAACAATGATTTTATTCTCTCTCCTGTAAGGGGTGAAAATGGAAAACATTTTGATTCTCGAAAGGCGAAGGAGGATGAACCAAATTGCGGAGATGCTAATGGTGCATTTAATATTGCACGAAAAGGGATTATTGTAAGCGAACATATAAAAAGGGGAATTAAAGAATTATACATTAAGGATGATGAGTGGAGGGCATGGTTAGCTGGAAAACAAATCTGGAAAGAATGGCTCGATAAAGAATATGATGAGTCTAAATAATGTATTCCTATATTCAAATATCCAAACTCAATGACTTCATTTTTTGTCCTTATTCTGTTTATCTTCATTCGATTTATGATAACTTCAATTCAAAGGGATATCATGACACTTATCAAACTGTTGGTAAAATCGCGCACGAATCTATAGACGAAAGAAAATACACAACTTCTAAATTTATTCTTCAGGGAATAGAAGTATATTCTGAAAAATATAACTTGGTAGGGAAGATTGATACTTTTGATTATAAAAAGGGCGTTCTTGTAGAAAGGAAGTATAGAGTTAAAAAAATATTTAATGGATATAAATTTCAACTTTATGCACAAATGTTTTCTTTGGAAGAAATGGGATATCGAGTTAAAAAATTATTCATTCATTCTTTATCAGATAATAAGCGCTATGAAATTCCGATGCCAAATAGAGAAGAAATCTTAAAATTTAAAAAATTAGTTAATGATATTAAAAAATACAAACCAAAATTAGAAAAGATTAATAATAAAAAATGTGAACGATGTATTTATAAACCATTATGCCATTAAAATTATGATGAGTCTACCAGATTTTAAAGAAAAACAAATACTTTTTATTAGCACTAAAGAAAGTGATATTAATAAGGTAAAATTTTCAAATGACAATATTTGCTTCACGATTGATGAACAAATTGAAAATCAAATTTCCTGTCATAAAATTTTTGCTGTTTTTATTATAGGAGAATGTTCTCTAACAACTGTTTTTATAAGAAACTGTAGAAAATATGGAATATCTATTTTTTTAATGAATAGGAATTTTCAAACTTATGCTAACATAATATCAAAAGCAGAAGGAAATTATCTTATACGACAAAAACAATACTTTGCAAGCGAAAAAAATAACCTTGTTTCTGCGCAAAAACTAGTGTGCAATAAAATACAAAATCAAATACATTTACTTAAAACATCAAAACTTGAAACTCAAACATTGTTTGATTTGCAGCAAAAAACTAAAGAAGTGTCTTCTTTCAACGATCTTTTAGGCACAGAAGGAGCTGCGAGTAAATTATTCTTTAAAAGTTATTTTGCAAAAATAGGCTGGTATCGTAGACTTCCTCAAACAAAAATAGATATCACAAATTTACTTATGGATATTGGATATACCTTTTTATTTAATTTTATAGATGGAATGATAGGGATTTATGGACTTGATTCATATATTGGATTTTATCACAAACTTTTCTTTCAGAGAAAATCGTTAAGTTGCGATTTGATGGAACCTTTTAGATGTATAATAGATAAACAAATTTTAAAATCATACAATTTACAGCAAATTAATGAAAAAGATTTTAAAGTTGTAAAAGGGAATTATAGAATGGATACAAAAAGCAGAGATAAGTACTTAGAAATATTTGCAATAGCGATTATGGATAGCAAAAAAGATATTTTTTGTTATGTTCGAGATTATTACTATCACATAATGAATGGAGCAGATTTTCCAATTTTTAAAATTAAATAACCATGTTTATTGTTTCGTATGATTTCAATAATGATAAACGAAGGAGTAATTTTGCTAAATTTCTTAAAAAATATGGAAGAAGAATTCAATTTTCTGTATATGAAATAAAGAATAGTCAAAGATTTTTAAATAATATACTTAAAGAAATTGAACATAGTTACAAACCGACCTTTACAAAAAAAGATAGTATTGTTATTATACAGATATGTAATGGTTGCAAAGGGAAGATTGTCCGATATGGATATGCTGAAAATGAAAACAAAGAAGTGTTGTTCTTTAAAAAATATAACAAATAAACAAAAGTTGAAATTAGTGGAAATTGTTGTGTACCTATTAAATAATTAGACAAATAAAAAACCTTAATCTTTATGATCATAATTAGCTTAAAAGTCGTTATTTTATTTTTATGGATAATCGTATCTTTGAAGCTAATTATGGATCATAAGGGTCTAATAGATATATTCAATTTCTACTTTTGTAGATTATTGGCTTTCATCTATTACTATTAATGTCTAATAGATATATTCAATTTCTACTTTTGTAGATTAATACAATGAAAGCTTTGATTTGGTTCGTCTAATAGATATATTCAATTTCTACTTTTGTAGATTCTTTCCCCACGCATGAAGTTATAAAGTCTAATAGATATATTCAATTTCTACTTTTGTAGATGATCCTACAATCTCCGATGTTATTGATGTCTAATAGATATATTCAATTTCTACTTTTGTAGATTGACCGTCCCAATAAACCCTAATATTGTCTAATAGATATATTCAATTTCTACTTTTGTAGATGCTTTATCGTTTAGTATTCCTGTTTCGTCTAATAGATATATTCAATTTCTACTTTTGTAGATGAAAGAACTCTAATGACTTTTGATAAGTCTAATAGATATATTCAATTTCTACTTTTGTAGATTCTTCTATTGGCTTGAATAATGCTCGTCTAATAGATATATTCAATTTCTACTTTTGTAGATTCATGATAAGATATATAACAAAGATGTCTAATAGATATATTCAATTTCTACTTTTGTAGATTGTGCTATAATTGATATATAATCAAGTCTAATAGATATATTCAATTTCTACTTTTGTAGATCTTATAAATCTAATCTATATTTCTTATTGTCTAATAGATATATTCAATTTCTACTTTTGTAGATATTATCTTATTTGTAGGCTCTTTCAAGTCTAATAGATATATTCAATTTCTACTTTTGTAGATTAATACAATTACATCACTATCTTTCATGTCTAATAGATATATTCAATTTCTACTTTTGTAGATATCATTATTATTAAATAAAAAAATGTTGTCTAATAGATATATTCAATTTCTACTTTTGTAGATGGGATTGTGATTAGTATTCCGATAATGTCTAATAGATATATTCAATTTCTACTTTTGTAGATACTTCATTAAAAAATCTGATAATAGAGTCTAATAGATATATTCAATTTCTACTTTTGTAGATTTTAATGTTGAACTTGGTATTTTAAAGTCTAATAGATATATTCAATTTCTACTTTTGTAGATTCCAATGTCTTGCTTTAAGCTAGTTAGTCTAATAGATATATTCAATTTCTACTTTTGTAGATAAGACCCAACAATAGTTGGATATTTCGTCTAATAGATATATTCAATTTCTACTTTTGTAGATTCTTTTCGTGTTCTTGTTTCTAAACTGTCTAATAGATATATTCAATTTCTACTTTTGTAGATTAGTATAATACATTTTACATTAAAAAGTCTAATAGATATATTCAATTTCTACTTTTGTAGATTAAATTAAATTAGAAGGGTAACGGAGTTGTCTAATAGATATATTCAATTTCTACTTTTGTAGATATGATGCTCTCCCTAACCGTTTGTCGTCTAATAGATATATTCAATTTCTACTTTTTGTAGATTTATAAAAAGGGCTCGCTGAGATCAAGCGTCTAATAGGCAATCATGCGGTCGTTCTTTAATGATTATACGGCCATGTAGTCATTCTTGATACAATTTTTTTGTACATAAAAAAATCTACTAAATGGTTATGAACGAAATATTTGCTAATTATGAATATTTTATAAACAGAATTAAAGAAGCATATAAAATCAGAAAAAGAGGAATTAAGCTATTTGGAGCAATTAATTATATAATTAGAATTTTTAAAAATATATTTAAACTTTTATTTTGAAAATAAAAAAGTATATAAGGGAAAAATTAAAAAATCATATTTAAAATATTTTTAAATGAATTTAATTTTAATTAATTTTAAATTTATCTACAAGGGGGGAATTGATATTATTTTATATATATGATACTATAATGTCGTACAATGTACCTTAAGCGACTTATTAGAGGACTTTACTTATCAAAAGACGATGTTTAGGTCATCTCTTTGCTTAAAACGCATTTTAAGGCTTCATAATTTTTAACAAATAATATATATAATTATATGAATCAATCTAACACACCTATTATAAATCATATATCTGATTTTTTAGATTATTTAGAAGTTGAACGAGGTTTGTCTAATAATACCCAAATAAATTATGCTAGATATTTAAAAAAGTTCTCTTTGTGGATTAAAATGAAAAATAAGGAAAATTTATTACCTCATGAATTGACTACTGATGATATTTGGAACTATAGGTTGTATTTAGCTAGATATATTGATAGAAAAAATAAACCATTAAGCAAGCAAACACAAAACTACTATTTAATAGCCCTAAGAAGCCTTTTAAGCTATTTTTCGGATAAAGATATACAAAGTATCCCAGCAGATAAAATAAAGCTTCCTAAGGACGCTCAAAAAGAAAAAAGTATTAAGTTTCTTACATTAGATCAGATAGAGCGCCTTTTGACTGCTCCTACCATATCTGACGCTCAGGGATTAAGAGATCGTGCAATACTTGAAACTCTTTTTTCAACGGGCCTTCGTGTGGCTGAACTTGCTGCCTTAAATGTTGAACAATTTAAGAATTTAAAAAATATAAATGATTTGGAAATAACTATTATTGGTAAAGGAAATCATCCAAGAACTGTTTATTTCTCAGAAAGAGCTTTATCTTGGATTAAAAAGTATTTAGACACTAGAGATGATGATTATAAGGCATTATTCATCAATTATCGCTCAAGAAAGGATTCTGATAAGCGCTTAACTGTTAGATCTATTGAAAGAATTGTTAAACATTACTCGACACTTGCTAATGTGCCGTTCTTTACAACACCTCATACATTAAGGCATTCTATGGCAACTGATTTATTAAATCAAGGCGTGGATTTAAGAATTATTCAAGAATTTTTAGGACATAAAAACATTTCAACCACTCAAGTATATACTCATGTTACAAATAAAAAGCTAAAGGACGTTCATAGAAAATATCATTCTGGCAAAGATCTCAAAAATTAAAAAGGAGTAATGTCGCACAACATTAACTCCTTCCGCAAGCTCTTTTCATTTGATAAAAAAGCTTGTCGTCATAGATCTCTTCCGGGTCTACGGTTTCAAAAAATTCTTCCTTTCTTTGCACTGGATTTTTATCATACCTTCTGCCCTTTAAGACAGTTTGCCTGATCTCTGTCTTTCTGCTTGACCTATTGTTACTCATATTAACAACCTTTTAAAATATAAACTATTAACTAGTTTATGTCAATATCCCCTATTTTTAAAATCAATGGTATTATCAAATTATGAAAATAGATTTACATTGTCATACATATTATTCAAATGATGCATTATCATCTCCATACGATGTAATTAAAGAGGTATTAAAAAAAGGATTAAATGGTATTGCTATAACCGATCATGATACTATTTCCGGATGGAAAGATGCTATAAAAGCTGCTGATGAATTAAATGCCTTTGTAATTTTGGGAGAAGAAGTAAAATCAAACGAAGGTGATATTTTGGGATTATTTTTAAAAGAAGAAATAAAAATGAAGGGATGTAGTCCTGTTCAGATTATAAATGAAATACATAGGCAAGAAGGGTTGGCCA
The DNA here is from genome assembly GCA_028689175.1 of Minisyncoccota bacterium. GTDB lineage: Bacteria > Patescibacteriota > Minisyncoccia > Minisyncoccales > Minisyncoccaceae > JAAZMU01. The sequence goes on along the minus strand of JAQTWS010000008.1, from coordinate 2,312 downwards.
TTATTCCTCATCCATTTCACAAATCAGAAGGCTTTAAAGGAAATATTAGAGATTATCTAAATATATTAGATGGCATTGAAGTTTATAATGCAAGAAGACCCCTAACTTATCCTGATAAAAAAGCATTTGATATTGCTCAAAAAAATAATCTTATAATGACTGCTGGATCAGATTGTCATATTGATAAAGCGTGTGGTTATGCCTATGTTGAATGTGAAGCTAAAAACTTAAATGAATTTAAACGGAAATTAATAAAAAGAGAAAATAAAATAAAGGGTAAAAAATCACCGTATATTTATATCTTATCTCCAACCATTAAAAAACTTAGAAATCTTTTTTAATCGCAGAAAAGAATCTTTGAAGAGCTGTAAAATTAGATAGTGCTGCAAAAATTATTATTATAATAGTTGCTAAATATTGTTGAGAAAAGATTAGTAAAATAAAGATTAAAAAAATTAAAATAAGTCTCTCTCCTCTAGACATTAATCCACCTTTTAATTCCAGTTTGACAAGCTCTTTTTCTTTAGCTGCGGCTTTTGTATAAGTTGTTAACATTGACCCAAACAAGGCTAAAAATATCCATATATAAGAAGGGAAAATAATTGTAAGAAGAGAAATGAATAATAGGCCTAAAAACATTATGCCTTCAATATACCTATCAACTATAGTATCAATATAGGCGCCAGTATTACTAGACATATTTTTAGCTCTTGCAACTGAACCATCAATAAAGTCTAATATACCCGAAATAAAAAATGATATTAATGCTAAAAGAAAATTAAAATTAATTGTGAAATATAGTCCTATTAAGGCAAAAACTATACTTAACAATGTCCATTGATTAGGGGTTATGGGAAGCCTTCCTAACGTTTTTCCAATAAATCTTTCAATGGATTTAAACCACTCTCTTTTTAAATCCAACATATTGTTATTTCTTTAACTTTTCCAAAAGTTCTTCTGTGTAGGAAATCATTTTTTGAAGTTCTTCTTTTCCTTTATCTGTTGTTATGTAGGCTTTCTTACTTTTAAATTTTTCTTTTTTAATATATCCTTCTTGTTCTAATCTGTAAAAAACTTGTTGTGTTTTGAAAAAACTAGGCAAAAAATCAAATTTTTCTAAAGTCTTAGTCCTGATATTATCTGTTATAAATTCTTGATCTTTTCCTAAGAAAAGAATATAGATCCAAAGGTTTTTTTCTTTAGTGTAATCTTTAAATCTTTTTAAAGGAGTTCTTAACATAATTTTAAATTTATAAATAATAATTATCTTTCTCTTTTGTTTAGAATAAATTCCTCAACCATTTCCCTAGCCCTATCATCTGTAATTTGCTCCATTGGATGCTTCATAAAGTAGGCTGAGGGAGATAATAATACGCCCGCAGTTCCTCTATCTAATGCTAACTTCATCATTCTAACAGCGTCAATAATAACTCCTGCTGAGTTTGGAGAATCTTCTACTGATAATTTAAGTTCAATTGTTACTGGAACATTGCCAAACTTTCTTCCCTCCATTCTTAAAAAACAAATCTTGTTATCTTTTAAAAATGGAATAAAATCTGATGGTCCAACGTGAAGGTTATTGTAATCTAGCCTTTGTGCTAATTCTGCTTCAACTGCTTCTGTTTTAGAAACCTTTTTAGATTTCAATCTTTTCCTTTCGAGCATGTTTAGGAAATCTGTATTTCCTCCAAAATTCAATTGATATGACTTATCAACAACAACCCCCCTTTCAGAAAATAAATGAGCTAAAGCTCTATGTGTGATAGTTGCGCCAACTTGAGCTTTAATGTCATCTCCTAAACAAGGGAGACCCCTTTCTTCGAATTTTTTTTCCCAATCCTTATCAGAACAAATAAACACTGGCATTGCATTAATAAAGCCTATGCCTGCTTCAAGACAAGCTTCAGCATAGAATTCAGTAGCCTTTTGAGACCCTACTGGCATATAATTAACAAGCATTTGTGCACCTGATTTTTTAAGTTCAGCAACAACGTCACAAGGCTTTTCATCAGCAATAACAAATCTTTGATCTTCTGAATATTCAGACATGTGTTCTGCAACGCCGTCTAAAACTGGTCCCATTTTTACAGTAACTCCTGTCTTTGGAATATTAGGACAAAAAACTGTGGTATTGTTTGGTTTTTCAAACATGGCCTCTGCAACATCTTTTCCAACTTTTCTTTTGTCAATATCAAATGCTGCCACAATTTCGATATCAGATATTTTATAATCTCCAATTATATTATGCATCAATCCTGGGACTAATTCATCATCATTATCAACATTCTTGTAATATTCTAATCCCTGGATGA
>JAQTWS010000007.1 GCA_028689175.1 Minisyncoccota bacterium | reverse complement strand
TGTTGTTCAAAGTTCATATTATTTAAATTTATTATTATACATTAATTATAATAAAGAATAAGGATTTTGTAAATTAAATTCCTTTAATCATCATCTCTTTTTTTAAACCATTTCCATCTACATATTACAAATGGCTTAAATATTAAACTCAAACCAAAAGTAATAATTATACATGGCCAAATAATGCTCCAAGCATTAATTGAAATAAAACCTAAATTTTTTAAAAGTAAAATAACACCAATTATTAAAATAGAAAAACCTATAAACATAATTTTAAGCTTAATTATTATATAAACATATTAACATACTTTTTAAAAATTCAAAACAAAAACCGAGAAAAAATAATTATTAATCCTCGGCAATAAGCACTTCGTAAAGCTCTATCTGATTTAGCAGAACTCCACCCTTTTTAACTCTCATACAGTCGCCGGAGATTTCGTCAATTAAAACAATTTTTCCATTAATTTTTCCAAACTCAAGCTTCAAATCTATGAGCTTAAGGCCTTTTTCTCCTAAGTCTAGCTCAATTATTTGAGCAATCCTTCGGGTAAGTTCTTTAGCCTCATTAAGTTCTTTTAAGGACATAATCCCAAGAGCAACAACTGCATCGTCATTAATGAGCGGATCTCCTCGCTCGTCGTCTTTGATTGTGACTTCCACAAGATGTGGAAGCTTTTCCATTTCTTGAATATAGTCTCCATATCTGCGAACAAAACTGCCACAAGCACGACGCCTACAAATGAACTCAAGACCATTGCCAAAAATCTCAGCTCTTTCAGCAATCATTGTTAACAAGTTCGCATCAGTGCTGACATAATGTGTTGAGACCCCCAACGTTTCCAACTTCTTAAAGAAATACGTGGATACAGATAAAGATGCCCTGGCCTTATCTGCCATCTTTCCTACAACCTCGTTTCCTCCAGAATCCATCACTCCATTTGTGCCAGTGACATCATCTCTAAAGAGGATATTGATCAAGCCATCCTTGTTCTGAACCGTTTTCGTTTTTCCCATCTTTTCAACGAACATAAACGTTCACCAGTAAAAGGATGTATTATTTTTAATTATTTGTCAAATTTTAAGAAGAAAGCCTGTTGTAAAATTCATTAAGTTCCTTTAATAAATCCTTGCAATTGTTTAAATTAAACTTTTCTTTAACTTGCAATGCTTCCTCGTATTTATTTTCTTTAACTAAATCAACAAATTTTTCTTTTGCAGATTTTTCAACTTCTATTGAGTCCAAAAAGTCTCCCAAATCAAATACTTCGATAAAATCATCAATCTCTTCAAATTCCCCTCTTTCTATCATTCTTAAAAGTTCTTTTTCGGCAGCCTCTCTAACTTCTTTTGAAGTTAAAAACTCTTCTGAAAATTCTCCCAACCTTATCATTTCCTTATAATTGTAATGACCCCACTTTAAATTGCTAATAAATTCATTCTTAACCCCTTCTAATATTGCATCTGTCACATCTATCTCCATTACATCTTTATACCATTCGCATACTTCGAGAGCACTATTAAAAGCCCCTATAAAGCTTTTTTCAATAGCTAAATTAACATCTGGGTTAGAAAGAGATATTTTATTGCTTTCAAGCATGCTAAGCATCTCCTTATTAGACAAATTAACTAATCCTTGGTAGTCTTTAAACTCCTTAATCGCAAATTCAATCTCTCCTACTTGTTTAGGATCTTCTCCATTATTAATTCTTCTAATGCCTAGTTTAAAATAATCTATCGCTGATTGTTTTAACTCGCTCAATTCTTGTTCATTTAAATTATTATCTTTAGAAAACAACATATTATTTTTAATTATAGCTATTATGATTAACAAAAGCAATTCTCCCTTTAAAAAGATACCCCACCTGATATTTTTCTAAAAGAAAATGCCCTATCGGATTATCAGAATTTTATTTACCTAGCGCACCGAAACCCAAGGTTCGTGTTCGTGTACGTAGGCGAGAGGCCAAAAAGCAGAGCGAAGACTCCGGCATTCGCGCCACTGATCCAACCCCCGCCACGTAGAAACGCATGAATTGTATTATCATAAGGAGTATTGTTTGACCAGGAAGCATCTGTATCAACATATATCTTTCCAACTCCATTTGCTGAGTTATGCGCTGCTTTAGGGCCTGCCATTGAATAAGGTAATATTATAGCTTTACTAAAATCTGCTACTATAGTTCCGTTGTATTCATACCAGTTTGAAGATTGAGAATTAAAATTAGCTAATAATTCAGCATTTGTTCTTGTTTCATCCACCCATTCCCAGACATTTCCAGAAAAATGATAAATTTGTTTACCATTACTCAGAGTCAATTTAGCTAAATCATTTGTAACTCCCGCTTCTGGATCTGTTGCGCCTTCGTATGATCCAGCGTCAGTTATTCCCACATTTCCTCTTTTTATCATCCCTGAACCAACAGAACCTCCTGTCCAATTACTTTTTACTTGTTCAATGTCTCTTGCTATTGCCATCCATTCTGCATTAGTTATGAGGTGAGCTCCAATTTTTTCACACTCTGCCTTAGCTTGTTTCTGATCAATTGAAACCCATGGAATTGAACCAACTTGGGAAGTTGCTACGCCAAAAACATCCTTAGCCTCATATTGCATGATACATCTATTTTCGAAAGGAATCCAACCCGATTCACAGGATTTTTGTATATCTTGTGTTTTAGTATGTCTTGATTCTTGAATACTGTATCCTTCCAGAAATTTTGATATGTTTGAAGGATTTGCTACTAGTTTTGTGTTTTGAGATGAGGTTACTGCTGAATTAGTTGATATTGCTATTACTCCTGCAAGTATTCCTATAATGACAATCACGACAAGTAGTTCTATAAGAGTAAAAGAGCGATCCTGTTCTAGTTTTTCCATGGCTTTACTTAACTTTTTAGCACAATTTCTTCTTTTAAAACTCATCCTCCTCCTTAATATATACCTCTCTTTGCCTTGACCCTTCTTGTGGTCCAACTATTCCTCTTTCTTCAAGAGAGTCAATTAATCTAGCCGCTCTTGCATAACCAACACCCAATTTTCTTTGAAGATATGAAGTCGATGCTTTTCTTGTTTGAATCACAATCTGTTTTGCCTGATTATATAATGGATCTTCGTCAGACAAAAATTGATCTATTTGAGTTTCTGGAGACAATTGAGCTTCTTCTAAAACTGCCTTAAGCGAATTATCACTTTCTCTCGCAAGTTCTAAATATTTTTCTGGATTTTCAGCCTCCTCTTTAATTTTACGTACCTCAATAAAATCAACAACATCTTTAATCTCGTTTTCAGAAACAAATGGTCCTTGTATACGCCTTAAATTAGAAGAGTCTTTAGATTGAAATAATAAATCCCCTTTTCCTAAAAGTTTTTCTGCTCCAGCTGAATCAAGCATTGTTCTTGAATCAATTTGAGAAGCAACCTTAAGTCCTATTCTACTAGATATATTTGCCTTAATTAAACCTGTAATAACTTCAACCGATGGTCTTTGTGTCGCAAGTATTAAATGTATACCTACCGCTCTTGCTTTTTGAGCCAACCTTACAATATATGATTCTAATTCCTTTCCTCTTGCCATCATAAGATCAGCAAGCTCATCTATAATAACAACGATGTAAGGCATTTTTTCCATTCCCTCTTTCCACTTCTTATTATATGTTAAAATATCTCTATTACCTGCATCCCTTAAAACCTCAAACCTTCTCTCCATTTCCTGAACAAGCCATTTTAAAGCAATAATTGTTTCATCTGCATTAGAAATAACAGGACACATCAAATGATTAATTGGATTATATACTGGGAACTCCACTTTTTTAGGATCAACCATCACAAACTTCATATCGTCTGGACCATTCCTATAAATCAAGCTTAAAATAATGCAATTTAGACAAATCGATTTACCAGAACCAGTTGTTCCCGCAACTAAAAGATGTGGCATATCGGCCAAATCAGCATAAACAAGCTCTCCTCTAACATCTTTTCCCAAAGCAAAAAGTAGTGGAGAATCAGAATCTTTAAATTGCTTATCAGCCAACATTTCACGAAGTCCAACAGGAACTCTCTTTTTATTAGGAATTTCTATTCCAACAAGAGACCTTCCTGGTATAGGAGCCTCAATTCTAATTGAAGGAGTTGCCAAATCTAATGCTAAATTATTCGCTAAATTGGTAATTTTAGATAATTTAACCCCTTCTGCTGGCTTTAATGTATATTGCGATACTGTTGGGCCAACATTAACCTCGTCCATTTCAACTGATATTCCAAAATTATGAAGAGTTCTCTTAATCGTATTTGAGTTTAGTTTAGTATCTCCGCTTTCCGGCTTAGCTATTCTTTTTGAAAGTATAGAAATTGGTGGAGCTTCGTATGGAGAATATGTTTTCCTTTGAACCACCTTAATAACTTCTTCTTTTATAGGAACTTCTTTTTTCTTTTTCAAATTAGGAATCAAAGGTAATTTTAAAATTAATTTTTCTTCTTTTTTCTTTTTAACAGGTTTTATCTCCTCTTCCTCTATTATAACTTCCTCTAACTTTTTCTCTTTTAATTTATTAAACAAAGGTTCTAAAAGAATAATTAAGGTAGTTGATGTTAAAATAATTAATATTGAAACAGTAACCCAAAATCCAAATCCCTTCATTATAATTAAAGAAATTATATAGCCCACAAATCCACCTAACCCAGAATAACCAAGATCAAAATTTTCCACTCCCATAAATCTTAATTCAGCTATTCCGAAAATAGCCGAAGCTTCGATCAAAAAAGCAATTAAAAGAAATCCTATATATTTTTCTTTGTTAAGATAAGGATTGTCTTTCCACAAAAGTAAAACAGAAGCCATTAAAAAAATAACTGGAACTACATAAACTGCATTGCCAAACAAAAAAGAAAAAAGACTTTCTAAATTATTTCCTATTGTCCCAGCAGCTTTTGCAAATGCAAAAGCAAATATTAAAGCAAATATTAAACACAAGCCAGCATAAATATAATTTTTATAAATATCTATAAATCCTGGTTTTTTAATATTTTCCTTTTTAGCTGGCCTCCCTATTTTTTTTGGTCTTCCCATGATATTTTATCTTTAAATGCTTTTATAATATTCTCCTTGATTTCATTATTAAAACCTGAAAATGCTTTTTCGTTCACAAACACAATCGGATAATACCTAAAATTTTTAGACATTCCTTCGCTTACCTTATATTCCTTTTTATAATACTCAAGCTCGCTTAAAAATTCTGGATTTGAGGTTGAATAATTAGTATAAGGATAATTATTAGATTCTAAAAACGTTCTTAAATCTGAACACAATTCCCCGTGATCATTTCCAAATACTACAATAAAGTTATCCTCTGCATTTGCTTTACAAAAAATAAAAACAAATAAAAACAAAAATAGAATTATTTTTCTTATTCTCATAAACTATTTTACACAATCCCCATTATAATATTCATCTAAATCGCAAGTTTTAAAAATACAAGCATTTTCATTTACTTGCCCGCCTGTTATAGCGCAATAAATTTGTTTTTCATTTTCATAATCTACAATATTTATCCCTCCACTCGGACAATCTCCATCAAATAACGCTGCTCCCTCACATTCCTTATTATTTTCAAAAACACACACTCCAAATTCTCCATTTTCTTTTGTTTTAATAACAAACTCTCCACCTTCATTTATACATTTTTCTGAAACCAAAGTATCACATTTTCCATTATAAGCCACATCCGTACCATATAATTCAGCTACATGAGAATTAAAATATGTTACACCATCGATTCCGCAAACAGGAACAAATTCTGTCGTCTTAGCTATTCTATTCTTCGTTTCATCTGTATTAAAAAATGAATAAATCACGCTTGCTAAAATCAATAATATGGCCACCATTACGAAATACTTTGTTTGTTTTGGCATTTCAATATAAATTACTTGTTATTAATTCAATTGTATTACTAATAAAGCAAAAAATCAAATAACTACCAGCTTCCTCCACCACCTTGAGAAACCCCGCCTCCAGAAAATCCGTTACCACAAGAAGAATGTGTAACATTAAATTGATCGTTAGTTAAATTAGATATGAAAATTTATCCTATCTTTTTCTGCAAATTTAAAACCTCGTATGCTTAAAAACAATAATCCTAAACATAAACAAATAAATATTTTTAATTTGTCTTTAAACATTATTATTATATTAACACATTTAAAAAATAAAAACTCGCATTTTTTAAATTTTTATGCTATTTAAAATATAGCAAACACGAGGTGTTCAAATGATAACAGAAACCATTAAGAAATGCTTGGAAGAATTGGATTTTGAACCTAGATTAAAAATAAAAACCATACCACTGCTTTATCTAAACCGCACCATAATCTTAAGCGATGGGAATGGTACTAATTATGTTAAAAACCCTAAATTTTATCTAATTAATACCCATGCAAACCCATCAACAGCCGTGCGTTCTCCAAAATTAATCGCGGTGATGTTAAGTAATAGAGCCGTACGAAAAAGAGTACAGGTAACGGTGCCGGATATAAATATATTTGGCGAAGTAACAGTGAGTGATGATTTTATTAAAAAAATAGAATTTCTTTCATTCTTAGTCGAAGATGAATTTGAACTAGACGCTGAAATTATTGCAAGAATAGGAGGAAATCTATATCTACAAAAAGCTTCTCTTGAAGAGCGTCGAAGAATTTTAACAATGGACGCCTCTTCAATAGTAGAAGAATACGGAGAGGAATTTGTTGTAGATAGCATGAATTTATAGAGCCAAAAGCTCTTTTTTTATATAATTATATTACTTATAAAAAATTGATGTATTGTGGGCAATATCATTTATCTAGTTAATGAGGATTGAAGTTTCGATCAAAAGGAGAAAAATAATAGCCAAAACAACTAATCTAAGAAAAAACATGCCACCAATACAATATAAAATCTACCCAACTTAGAAAGTTTGAACTCTTCCTAAGTTTTTTACTTACTAAAAAACCATCATAAAATTTGCACAGACTAACTTTTACCGGAGTATTATAAATGATGATCACCTAAGAAAGTTTCATTTTTTAAAAATAAAAAGCGCTATTTATTTAGCGCTTTTAAGACTTAAAATTTTGAACTACCTGAATACCTTCTTTTGCTTTTAAAACCACTACTTCTTCTATATCCTCTATTCGATCTATTTTTTCTATTTCCTTGTCGATAATTTATATTTTCAAAACTTTTACTAATACTAATAGTTTTGCCTCTAAAATTTGTTCCTTGCAAAACTTCAATAACTTCATCTGCGCAAATTTTGTCAACTGAAAAAATTGAATATTCGTTCATTAAATTTATTCTTCCAATATCAATACCTTTTAGATTTCTATTTGAATTAATTAAGGAAAGAAGACTTTTTACGTCAAATCCATAATTTTTTCCAAAATTAATTTTTAAGTTAACATTATTCTTATCATCTTTTGTTTCCTTAAAAACTTTTGCTTCTGCATTTAAATCAAAATTTGATTTTTGAGAATTTAAAAAATAACGAAATTTATGAGCAATAAAATGCTTAATCAAATCCTCTTTTTTGATTTTCTTTAATTTATCTACAATCTCTGAAAAATGATCATCATTTCCAATATTCTCAATATTTACTTCTTCTACTTCTTTAATAAAACTATCTACTTGTTTTTTAAAAATTTCTTGTTCTGTTGGAATCTTTCTTAGTTCAAATTTCTTTCCTATAATATTTTCTAATTCTCTAATCCTTCTTGATTCTTTTGGACTAATAATAGAAATAGAAATCCCACTTTTCTGTGCTCTTCCTGTTCTTCCGCTTCTATGTGTATAGACTTCTTTATGATCAGGGAGATTATAATTTATAACGTGAGAAAGATCACTCACATCTATTCCTCTTGCTGCCACATCTGTTGCAACCAATAACTTAATTTGTTTTTGCTTAAATCTATTCATAATTTTTGTTCTCATATTTTGAGAAACCTCTCCATGAATAGCTTCTGCATTATAATTAGCTTGTTTTAATTTTTCAGCTACATCCTGAGTTTCTCTTCTTGTTCTACAAAAAAGAATACCATAGACTTGAGGTAAATTATCTAAAACTCTTTTCAAGGCCTCGAAACGATCTCTTTCTTGAACTACATAGTATTCGTGATCTACTTTTTCTGCTCCAATATTTCTTTCTCCTACACTTATTTCATGAGCTTCGCCCATATACTTTGAAGCAATAGCATGTACACTTTTGGACATGGTTGCTGAGAAAAGCAAACTTTGTTTTTCTTTCGGGGTCTCTTTTAAAATAAGATCTAAATCGTCTTTAAATCCCATATCTAACATTTCATCAGCCTCATCTAAAACTAACCATTTAATAGAGTCTAATTTTAAAACCTTTCTTCTAATCAAATCATTTAATCTTCCTGGTGTACCAACAACGATGTTAGTACCTCTTTTTAATGATTTTATTTGAAAATCAATTCTTTCCCCTCCGTAAACCGCAGTAACAGAAATATCTTTTAAATACTTGGTAAATTTTTTAATATCTTCAGAAATTTGAAGACACAACTCTCTTGTTGGACAAATAACAATTACCTGTAAAACTTTTTCTCCTTCTTTTATTTGATTTAAGATTGGTAAACTAAAAGCAGCTGTCTTTCCTGTTCCAGTTTGCGCCAAAGCGATTAAATCTTTTCTTGAGCCTAATATAAAGGGAATAGCTTTCTCCTGAATAGGAGTAGGTTCTTTAAATCCCAAATCATCAAGGCTTTTTATTATCTCAGCCCTTAAGCCAAGTTCTTTGAATATTGCCATATTATTATAATTTATTTTAATTCTCTCTAAAAAGCTATCTGATAAAATCTTTTTAAAGAATTTTCCCAAAAAATTATAATAATAACAGCTCTCTAAGAGTACAATTTTATATTTAGTAAAACGTGCCTATAATAATTACACAAATCAACTTTCTTGTCAATAAAGTGTCTAGTTTTTAGAACACCCCATAAAAGGATGAAGCCTGTTATTTTATTTGCTCGGGAGCAGGGACTCGAACCCCAATTACTAGGGCCAGAACCTAGCGTCCTACCATTAGACGACCCCCGAATAATATTATTTTTTTAAATATTTTGCTATAGCAATACATGAAGAGATTAGTGCTAATAATATTGCAACAACAATTTGTCCTAATAAAATAATCCAAATATTGTTTAAATAATAATCATAAGCATTGAATCCCATTAAAATATGACTAAGTGAATCATTTGCTATATAAAGCACAGAAAATATTATTAAAAATGATAAGATTGCCGCAATTATTGCACACATAATTCCCTGAATAATATAGGGCCATCTAATAAATGAATTAGACGCTCCCACAAGCTTCATAATCTCTATTTCTTTTCTTTGGGAAAATATAGTCAATCTTATCGTATTAAATGTTGTTAAAAATGCTAAAAAGGAAAGGAAAACAATTAAAGCTACTCCTAGCATTCTCACATTATTACTCAATTTCTCAATTTTTTCAATAACTTCTTCCCTTCTAAAATCATCCATCTTATAAATCATATCTTCCATGTCTTCATTTGAATCAATGAATTTAGATATGGCTTTATACTCTGATGGTGTTTTTGCAGTTATTCTAATTGATGGCAAAAATGGATTAACCTCAATAATTTTTAATGCTTCTATATAGATGTCATCTTCATGGTTTTTAACAAATGATTCATAAGCCTGCTCTTTTGAAACAAAAACAACATTCCTAACTTGTTCCAATTCTTCAATTTTTGTTTTAAAAGCCATTATATCTTCTCTTGAAACTTCTTCTTTAAAGAATAAAGAAACATCTACCTGATTTTCCACCTGTTCTATTGCATAATTTATTAATCCATGGAATAAAAAAAGCCCCGCAACAACCACAACTGCTAAAAATATTGCAAATGTATTTCCAAAACTTAGACTTCCTTGTCTTGTAAAATTGTACCATCCATTTTTTAAAATTCTTTTAAGCATATTTTTTAAATTACATATCTACCTTGCTTCTCGTCTCTTAAAATCATTCCTTTATCCAAGGTAATTACTCTTTTTTGAATATTATTAACAATATCTTTATTATGCGTTGACAGTATAATAGTTGATTCATTTAAATTGATTTTCAAAAGCAACTTAATGATATCTCTTGTATTATAAGGATCTAAATTCCCAGTTGGCTCGTCCGCTAAAATAATCTCTGGTTTTCTAATGATCGCTCTTGCAATTGCTGTCCTTTGTTTCTCCCCTCCTGAAAGTTCATTTGGAAATGAATCTGCTTTATCTTCTAAATTAACGATTTCAAGAGTCCTAAAAACTTCTTTTTTAATAAAATCATCTTTGTAATTATTTGCCTCAAGAGCAAAAGCCACATTCTCAAAAACTGTTTTGTATGGTAGAAGCTTAAAATCTTGAAAAACAAAACCAATTCTTTGTCTTAAATTTCTAATCTGCCTTTCGCCTATTTCAGAAATATTTAAATCACCTACTTTTACTTCTCCAAAAGTAGGCTTTTCTTCACCTGAGATTAATTTCATTATAGTTGTTTTTCCAGAACCTGTTTTACCACACAAAATAACAAACTCATTCTTTTCAATAGCTAGATTAACACTATCTAAAGCTCTTTTTGTTGCTTTATTTAATTCTAAATGGTAGTCTTTTGATACATTATTAAAATAAATCATTGATTTTTTAATCTAATACTCTTATTTCTTCCTCTATAAATTTATCTAATTCTCCATTAAGTATAGCATCTGTATTAGAAGTTTCTACCCCTGTTCTTAAATCCTTAACCAATCTATATGGCTGAAGTACATATGATCTAATTTGATTTCCCCATCCAGCTGAAATTTTCTCTCCTTTTTGCTTTGCAATTTCTTCTTTTCTTTTTTGTTCTTCAAGCATGTATATTTTTGACAAAAGCATGCTCATTGCTTTTTCTCTATTTTGCCCTTGAGATCTTTCGACCTGACATGAAACAACAATTCCTGTAGGTGCGTGTGTTATCCTAACGGCAGAATCTCTTTTATTAACATACTGCCCTCCTGGCCCAGACGCTCTGTAATAATCAACCCTTAAGTCTTCCGGTTTAATTTTGATATTATCTGATTCTTTGATAACTGGAATAACATCTACTAGAGCAAAAGAAGTATGTCTTAAATTTTGCGCTGAGAATGGAGATAATCTAACCAATCTATGAACTCCTGCTTCTCTTCTTAAATATCCGTAAGCATGCTTACCTTTAACCTCAAGCATGACTGTTTTTATACCCTCATTTCCTTCTCCTAATAGTTCATCTAGTATGATAGCATTAAATCTCTTTTTTTCAAAATACCTCTGATACATGCGAAGAAGCATAAGTGCCCAATCCTCAGCCTCCGTTCCACCTGCCCCTGCCATAATATTAAATATAGCATTTTCTTTGTCATATTTGCCTGTAAAACTAATCTCTATTTCTTTTTCAAATAAATCTTTTTTAAGATTAATAAATCTTTCTTTAAATTCTTCTTTTAAATCACTACTCTCCTCTAAAATATCA
>JAQTWS010000090.1 GCA_028689175.1 Minisyncoccota bacterium | reverse complement strand
AGATTTAATATTTCTAACTTGAAGAGATCAGCATAGATACTCTAGAAGTACATAATATATTATGCTAAAGATATCAAAATGTTTAAAACAGAAAATAAAGCAAAGCAAGGATGCAATACGATTTCTGTATCAGACTTTATAAGAAAAATAAATTTTACTCTGTCTTCTCATATTAGTCGTATTCAGGGAGAGGTAACATCTGTGAATAAGGCTTATCCGAAAGTAATTTATTTTAAAATAAAAGATGACAAAGAAGATGCACTATTAAATTGTATTATCTGGAAATCTATTTATGAACAGAATGGAATTGATCTTAAAGTCGGAGATAAAATAATTATTACTGGGGTTCCCGAGGTGTATTCAAAGAACGGAAGTCTTTCTTTAAAAACAAGAACAATAGAATATATCGGCGAGGGCGCTTTAAAAAAAGCATATGAAGAATTATATAAAAAGCTAGATGCAGAAGGGCTCTTTGCATTTGATCGCAAGAGAGATCTTCCTAAGTATCCAATGAGAATAGGTGTTATTACTTCAAAAGCAGGTGTTGTTATGCAAGATCTTAGTTCGAATTTAGGGCGTTATGGTTATAAAATGACAATTATTGATTCAAGAGTAGAGGGGAAGGACGCAGTTCATGAGTTGCTTACTTCAATAAGAACTATGGCGAAAGAAGACATTGAAGTATTAGTAATTATACGTGGAGGCGGTTCGTGGGAATCATTGCAATCCTTTAACACAGAATCTGTTGTCAGGGCAATAGCGAATTTTAAATGTCCTGTTTTGACAGGCATTGGGCATGATGTTGATGTAACTTTATCGGAACTTGTTGCCGATGTTGGAAAATCAACTCCATCAATCGTTGCAAAGACATTAAATGAATCTTGGGATAAGCTTACAAATTATATTGAGTCTTCCGAAATAAAAGTTATTAGAGTATTTCAAGGTATATTATCTGATCAAAAAGGCATAATAAAGATTGATTCAAATAAAATTCTTTATTCATATAAAAATAGATTATCTGATTCAAAGGAATTATTAAGTGGCAAAAAATCTAAAATATCTTCTATTTTTTTAAAACTTTCAGAAAAAATAACTAGGGCAAATTTAGCCTTTCAAAATATAGTTGGAATCATGAAATCAAACATACAAGGCAGGAGGGCGTATCTTTCAAATGTGCCTTTAAGGGTTATTCATTTTTCCAAATTTTATTTAAACGCAGTAAAGAAATTTTTTCCTAAAATAGCTACTCAATTAAATTACGAACAAAGGGACATGATTCAAAATGCAAAGAATGGATTAATAAATATTGAGAAAAGTATCAACCGTAGTAATCCAGAGCGTAATTTGAGATTAGGATATAATCTTTCATATGTAAAAGATAAACTTATTCGATCTGTGAAAGATATTTCTTTGGGAGATATAGCAAAAATACACTTAGTGGATGGAAAATTTTCATCAGAGATTAAAAATATAAAAAATAAATAATATGACAGAAAAAAATAGTGAAGATAAAATAAATTTAACAGAGTCTCTTAAGGAGTTAAGTGTAATTGTTTCTTGGTTTGATGAACAGGAGGATGTAGATGTAGAGGCAGGCCTTGAAAAAGTACGAGAAGCTGCTAGGCTCATCAGAAGATCAAGAAGTAGATTATCGGAAATTGAGAACGAATTTAAAGAAATTGAGAAAGAAATTGAAGAGGATGTCGTTGAGAGTGAGGTAACCATAGAAGATGGAGAAGAAGAATTTGAGGGTCGAAAAGATGAAGACGATATTAATATTAAAGATATTCCCTTTTAAATCTTATTATAATTTTAGTCTGAATTAGAAGAACTACAATGGAATTAATAAATAAGATTAAAGAAGAAATTATAAAATATTATATTGGTAATTTTTCTAGAATTTTTTTATATTGATTGTTAGATTTTGAATTATATCGACCTCATTTTTAATGACAAGAACTCAAAAAAATTAACGATGGGAGCAAAATCTAAAAAAATTAAAGACAATAACCCAATTATCTCAGAGGTCTTTGTGGATAAATTGGATAAAGTTATTCAAGACGAGAGGAATCCATTTATTCACACTTATTATTTTATAGGATGGGAGATGAAACAGGCGTTTCATTTACTAGTTTTTATGAAAAAGGAGGGGTTAAAAAGGATTTACCTATTAATAAAACTAGACAGGACTATTTAGAAATAAAAAAGACAAGAAAAGAGCTTTTTGTAATGTTGGGTCAATATTCAAGAAGTCTCTGAGCAAAAATATTAAAAAATAACAATAGAATGTAATTTTTTATTGAAAAAATTGTCACTTTTGTCACTTTTTGATATAATGCGTTCAAAGAGCATAGAAATTATAAAAGTATAAATAATAGAGAAAGCCCTACGTGGCTTAGTTCTCAAATATTTCTACCACGAAACGTTCAGCCGCTTTGAGCATATTTGAGAGACATGCATAAAATATATGTTAATTAAAAAACAGCAAGTCGTAAAAAAACAAAATTCGGATAATTGTATTGTTTTTGAATATGATTATTGTAGTTCTAATTCTAGCTTTGCTACAGCAAAAATATATGGAAGATATCCAAAAAAAGGTAAGTCTATGAATTTAGATTGTGAGCAAGTTTATTATGTGATTTCTGGAACAGGAATAATATATTCAGAAAAAGGAGAATTTAAAATAGAAAAAGGAGATCTATATTATTTCGAAAGAAAAGAGATGTATTATGTTGTTGGAAACAATCTTGAGGTTTGTATAATTAATTCTCCTAAATGGAATTTTGAACAATATAAGTCGATCGAAGAATGATTATTTTTTATTAAATAATATTAATATTTCTAGCTTGAAGAGCTCAGCCACTTTGAGCGCG
>JAQTWS010000089.1 GCA_028689175.1 Minisyncoccota bacterium | reverse complement strand
AAGTTCCATTGAAGGATAGTCCATATCTGCCATCTTCACAGTTATTGTGCCTTCATTTAAAGCAGCAAATAAAAGTATATTCTCTGTTGTCGTTACGCTAATTTCATTTAAAATTATTGTTTTTCTTTTTGTTTTTCGATCTGTTTCAATGGTAATATTATAGTCCTCTTCATAAATTTTCATGTCCAAATCAGAAAAAGCATCAAGGTGAGTATCTATAGGGCGAACACCAATAACGCATCCCCCCGGCTTAGGTAAACTTATTTTAGAAAATCTTGAAAGGAGCGATCCAAATAATAGTACAGATCCTCTAAATTTTAAAACTTTTTTTCTATCTATTTTTTGAGGATCAATATTTTTTGTATTGATTTTGATTTTTCTTTTATTTATCCATTCTATCTGAGCTCCCATACTCTCAAGTATTTCTATCATTCTTAAAACATCCTCAATCAATGGAAGGTTATCAATTATTACATCTTCTTTAGTTAAAATAGAAGCAGCTAAAACTGAGAAGGTTGCGTTTTTAGCTCCACCAACTTCAAGCTCTCCTTTTAGCTTTTCTCTCCCATGAATAATAAATTTTTCTTTTTGCATATTATCTTTTAGCCATCAAGGACTTTTTATAAACATCTAGATTGTCTAAAACAGCTCCAGTTCCTTTAGCTACGCAGCGTAAAGGATCTTCTGCAATGAAACAAGGCACACCTGTTTTTTGTGAAATTAAAGTAGCAATATTTTTGAGACAAGCTCCACCCCCGGCAATCACCATTCCCTTATCCATAATATCTCCTGCAAGCTCTGGAGGGGTTTCTCTCAAGACACCCTTAATACAAACTATAATTTCATCAAGTGGATCGCTTATAGCTTCACAAATTTCATTAGAAGAAACTTTGATAGTTTTAGGAAGTCCAGTTTCTAAGTCCCTTCCTCTTATTTCCATTGTCTCTTCTTTTTCCACCTTAAGCGCTGTCCCTATTTTTATCTTTATAGCTTCAGAAGTTTGATCCCCAATAGCTAAATTATGTTTTTCTTTAATATACTCTGCAATACACTCGTCAAAAACATCACCCGCTATTCTAAGAGATTCTGCAGTTACAATTCCTCCAAGTGAAATTACTGCAACCTCACAAGTTCCTCCACCAATGTCAACAATCATGTGTCCCGAAGCTAGATTTATAGGAATGCCTGCTCCAATCGCTGATAAAATTGGCTCTTTGGCAACAAAAACATCTTTTGCTCCCGCACTAATACCAGATTGAATAACAGCCCTTTTTTCAGTTGAACTTATGCCAGCTGGAACCCCAATTAAAAGTTCGGGTTTAATAAATCTATTAATACCTGTATTTACTTTAGAAATAAAATGCCTGAACATTGCCTGCGTTATCTTAGAATTAGCAATGACTCCGTCTTTAAGCGGCCTATAAACTGTAATTGCATCTGGAGTTCTCCCTATCATTTCTTTAGCATGAGCCCCTACTGCGAGTATTTTATTTTCACTCAAAGAAACAGCAACAACAGATGGTTCGTCCAAAACAATACCCTTACCTGGAATAAACACTAAAGAATTTCTTGTTCCTAAATCAATGCCTATTTTCATATTTTTAATCATACCTAATTAAAAAATAATTTACAAGTATTGATTTTACGTAATTTTAGTATATAGTGAAAATATATTATGTCTAAAAGAACAAGAACTATCTTATTTTTTATTTTAGTCATTATTTTTATAATAACGACGCCACTTGTAATACTTTATGGAGAAGGTTATAGATTTGATTTTGAAAACAAAAGAATTATAGAAACTGGTGGTATTTTTATTAAAACGTTTCCAGGAGAGGCAAACATTTTAATTAATGATAAAAAAGAAAAAACAACTTCTAATTTTTTAAGAAGTGTTTTAATACAAAATCTAGTACCTAAAACTTATAACATCAAAATTAATAAAATTGGATTTTTACCTTGGGAAAAAAATATTGAAGTGACTGAAAAAAAAGTAAGTGAAATAGATATCAATTTATTCAAAAATAGCTATGATAAAACTGTTTTAAATGAAAATATACTAGATATCTATAAAATCGAAAATGGCTTTATTTTAAAAAAAGAAACAGGGTTTTATTATTATAACCCTGAAAACAATAAAGAAGACCTGATTACCAAAATTACAAATTGGGATAATGTTGAAATCTTAAAAAATGATCTACTTGTCAAAAAGGGACTTAAATATTATCTCATGGATAGCGCAAGTTTAAAAGATTTCAATAATATAGGCCAAATCAACTTTAAAAAAGACAACTTAAACAATCTATACTACCAAATTGAAAATAGACTCTATAAAAACAACGAACTTATCAAAACAAACATTGATTTATATGAACTTCATCACAATACTGTCTATTATTTTAGGGACGGGTTCTTGTATAGAGACGAGGCTAAATTAATTAATGATAAATTAACTTTTGAAGAAAACAAAAATTACAAACTCTTATTTATATATAACAAGATATTCTTAAACGAAAACAATGAAAAATTATATCTTTTGGATGATAATGAATTTAAAAAAATCATTAACTTAAATAATCACTTAGAATACTCCGAGTGGGATGGAAAAATACTTATAAATACAGGAAATGAAATATGGATATATTTTTCTAAAGAAACACATTATCCTGAATTCACAAATGGAAACACTCTTAAATTGATTGCCAGATTTCAAGACAAGATTAAAGATCTTTACTTTATTAATGATAAATACTATATATTCACAAAAGATAAAGATTTGATTATTAGTGAGTTTGATTATAGAGACAAGATAAATATCTTTACAATCGCAAATAATTCAGATAATTCTAAAACATTCTTTAATTACGATAATAAAAACATCTATATTTTTGAAAATAACAGCCTCTACTCAATTAATAAAATTGTT
>JAQTWS010000088.1 GCA_028689175.1 Minisyncoccota bacterium | reverse complement strand
TTCAGGAAAAAGCAGAAGAAATTGTAAAAAGAAAAGTTTCTGAAACTGCAAAAATTTATAACACACATAATTCTTCTTTAGTGGCAATGGATCCAAAAACCGGAGAAATTTTAGCAATGGTGGGATCCGCTGATCCGTGGGCAGACCCTTATCCAGAAGGATGTGATCCAACAACTGATTGTAAATTTGTTCCCTCTTTTAATGTTGCAACGCTTGGAAATAGACAGCCAGGATCTGCTTTTAAACCTTTTACATACGCTGAAACATTTTCAAAAGGATATGATCCAGACAGAACACTTGTAAAAGATGAGTATACAAATTTTGGATACTACGGAGGAAAAGAATATATACCACAAAACTTTGATGGCAGGTTTAGAGGATGGATCACATTAAGATCAGCTTTAAATCAATCCCTAAACATTCCTGCTGTTAAAGTTCTTTTAAATCTAGCAGGGACAGATGATACGGTAAAACTTGCAACAAAAATGGGACTCACAACTTTAAATCAAACACCTAATTATTACGGTCCTTCTCTTGGACTTGGTGGCGCAGAGGTTCGTCTTTTAGATATGGTTGCCGCTTATTCTGTTTTTGCAAATGAAGGTTACAAGGTTCCTCCTGTTTCTATTTTAAAAATAGAGGACCCTAATGGTAATATTGTGTATGAGAATAATAATACTCCAAGAAAAGTACTAGCTTCTAATGTTGCCGAAACAATGATGGATGTTTTATCCGATAACGCTTCAAGAGCTCCAATGTTTGGCTGGAATTCCTTTTTATATATTCCTAATTACAAAGTTGCTGTTAAAACAGGAACTACTCAAAATTTTGCTGATGGATGGACAATGGGAACATGCGATTTAATTACTGTTGGTGTTTGGTGCGGAAATAATGATCATTCCTCTATGGTAAATAATGCGCTTGGATCTTCTACTGCGGGGCCAATATGGAATGAATTTATAAATTATGCTATTAATTATTTAAGATAAGTAAGTATAAAAATATGACAATTAAAAAAGAACGTACATTTGTAATTATAAAACCTGACGGAGTGCAACGATCGCTTGTCGGTGAAATTATTAGTAGATTTGAACGCACTGGACTAAAAATAGTGGCTATGAAATTTGGATACGCTGATGAGGAAAAATGCTGGCAACATTACAGTAAAGATGATGCTTGGTTTGAGTCAAAAGGACAAATTACTATAAAAAGCAGAGAAGAAAATGGTTTGCCTATTACAAAGCCTGCAATTGAGTATGGAAAAGATATTATAAGATCGCTTGTTAAATATATGACATGCTCACCTGTAGTGTTTATGGTTCTTGAAGGAAATAAGGCTGTCCAAATAGTTAAAAAATTAGTGGGAGGAACTGAACCTTTGACTTCTGACGTAGGAACTATTAGAGGAGATTATACTCTTGATTCATATGAATTATCAAATATTGACGAAAGAGCTGTAAGGAACCTCATCCACTGTTCTGATAAAGCAGAAGAAGCAGAAAGAGAAATAAAGCTTTGGATGAATGGAGATGATATTGCAAACTATAATCTAATTGCTCATAAAATTCTTTATGATATTAATTTAGACGGAATTAAAGAATAAAAAGTTTACTTTTTTTAATATTAATTTTAAAATGAAATAAAGGTCGTGTAATTAAATTTAATTAAAATATAAAAAATATGGCAATTACACCTTGGAAACCTTTTAGCGATTTAGATAAAATTTTAAGAGAGGAGTTTAAAGAATTAAGAATGGGAGAACCAGATATGGATCTTTATGAAACAAATGAAAAAATTATTGCCGAGTTTAACTTGCCAGAGTTAGATCCCGAAAAAACAGAAATTTCACTCAAAGATAATATGTTAAAAATAAAAGGAAGCACAGAAAAGAAAGAAGAAGAAAAGAAAGAAGAGTATATAAGGCGCGAAATTAGAAGAGGCTTTTTTGAAAGAATTGTATCACTTCCTACCTCAGTTAAAAAAGAAAATATTGAAGCGACTTACGAAAAAGGAATTTTAAAAATAGAAATGCAGAAAGAAGAAGAAAAAGAAGAAAGACAAAAAATTGAAATAAAATTAAAGTAAATATCTTTATTGCTTAATAAAAATCATCGTAATATTACGGTGATTTTTGTATAATTAAAACAGCGAGCCTTTACTCGCTGTTTTAAATCTAGACACTTTTTTGAGTTTCTAGCTAAAATATAAATTCATATATCCTATTACGCATCCATGTTTTTTTAAAAACTTGGATGATTATTTTAATGTTCTACTTATTAATATACTTTTGATAAATTTTTCTTTCAGCATGTTTGACCTACCTTACAAGCTAAGTTATTATTAAAGTATGAACAAAAAAATTTTTATAATTTTTCCTATAATAATATTTGCTTTTACAATCTTCTTTTTAAATGAGGCAAATAACGAGCTTCAAGAAATTTATAAAAATAATGAATCGCCTCAAATTTTTGATAGAAATAATGATCTTATTTCAATTATTCCGAATGATAAAAATTTTTATGCACAATATATTGAAGATATTCCTGAAGACTTTAAAAAATTAATTATTGAAAAAGAAGATAAATATTTTTATATACATAAGGGTGTAAATCCAGTCAGTATAACTATGGATCTTTTAAGTAAAATCGGATTAACTTTAAGAAATGGTTCAAGTACAATAACTCAGCAGCTTGCAAAAATACTTTTAAAAAATGAAAATAATAGAACTATTAAAAATAAATTTAAGGAACTATTTTATTCCATTTCTCTTGAATTAATGAATAGTAAAGAAAATATACTTTTAATGTACATAAATTCTATTTACTTTGGAAATCAAATTCAAGGACTTGAAACTGCAAGCTATGCATATTTTAATTCTAATCCAAATAATTTAACAAAAGAAGAAATGCTTCAGCTGATCTCCTCGGTTAATTCCCC
>JAQTWS010000087.1 GCA_028689175.1 Minisyncoccota bacterium | reverse complement strand
ACATTTGCGCAAAAATTGAAATAGACCAGCCAGCTAAAAAAAGCCTTGCAAAATTAGATCTTGAATTAATACTAACCTTAAGAATTCTATAAAAAAATAGAATGTATAATAATGCAACTATCAATATGCCAACAAAACCAGTTTCCTCTGCAATTGCTGAAAATATGAAATCAGTTTTTGGTTCCGGCAAAAAGCCATACTGAGCTTGAGAACCATTGCCTATTCCTTTTCCCATGAGCCCGCCTGATCCAATTGCAATTTTAGCTTGATTTTTATTCCAATCTGCATTCAACGAATCCTCTGTTTCTGAAACAAAACTAAGTATTCTATTTTTTTGATAATCCTGCATTAAGAACGCAAAACTAAATGCAAAAAGAATGATAAAAGACAAAATAAGCATGAAAAAATGCTTTTTTCTTACTCCCGAAACAAGCAACATTCCAAACCAAATACATAAAAAAATAATAATAGAACCAAAGTCAGGCTGAAAGAATACTAAAATACAAGGAATTGCAACATAAAAACCAGAAAAAATTATATTCTTAAAATTATAAATTTCTATATATCTTTTTGAAAAAAATTTAGCCAAAAGCAAAATTAATGCAAGCCTTGTAGGCTCAATAGGTCCAAAACTAAAAAAACCTATTTTATACCACGAAGAAATACCTCTTATGCTTGGCATAAAAAGAACTCCCAAAAGAAGAATTATAGAAATCGTGTAAAAAAGTATAATCAAGGCAGGATTTTCTCGAAGTTTTCTGTAATCAAAAAAAGAAACAATAAACATTATTATAATAGAAATTCCTAAAAACAATAATTGTTTATAAAAAGAAGAAAAATCTTGACTGACCATAGAAGAAGAATAAATGGAAATAAGACCAAAAACTGAAAGCCCAAGTATTGCACCAAAAATTATCCAATCAATTTTTTTAAGATGGTTTAATAAGTTCATAAAATTCTTTTTCATCTATTATTTTTACGCCCAATTTTTTCGCCTTATCATATTTAGATCCAGGATTCTCACCAACAATTACATAATCTGTATTTATAGAAACAGTAGAAGAAATATCTCCTCCAAGCCTCCTTATCGTTTCCTTTGCCTCATCCCTTGTTATTCTAGAAAGTGTTCCTGTTAAAACAAATGTTAATCCTCTTAATTTCTCTTCTTTTTTTTCATAAACAATATCAACTCCATTTTTAAAAAGTTTATTTATAAAGCTAATATTATTATCATTTTTAAAAAAAGAATATATAGATAGAGCAACCACCTCTCCTATATCATAAATACTTTCCAAATCTTCTTTTTCAGCATCAATCAAATTCTCAATTGAATGAAATCTATCTGCTAATATATTAGCAGTCTCAATTCCCACATTACCAATTGAAAGAGCGTATATAAAACGAGGCAAGGTTATCTTTTTGCTATTTTCTATCGCATTTATTAAATTATCTGAAGACTTTTCTTTAAACCCTGGAAGCTCTAGTAAATCACCTCTTTTAAGTGTAAATAAATCTGCAGCATCCAATATCAGCTTATTATCTAAAAGAGTTTTTATAATATTCGGACCAAGTCCCACAATATTAAAGGCTGCCTTTGAAACAAAATGCACTATTTCTTTATGTCTCCTTGTAAAACAATTTTTATCTAAGCAATACCATAAGGCATCTTTTTTAATAAGAGGACCTCCGCATGTAGGACACTTTTTAGGAAAGTTAATATCTTTTTCTTCCCCATTTCTCATTTCTTTTAAAACTCTTACAACCTTTGGAATAACATCCCCAGCTCTTGCAATAATTACGGTATCCCCCATTTTAAGTTGAAGCCTTCTAATTTCATCTTCATTATGAAGCGTTGTTCTTGATATCGTAACACCCTCAATAACAACTGGCTTTAAAATACCAACTGGCGTAACAACCCCTGTTCTTCCTGTTTGAAATTCTACATCTTCAAGTATTGTAGCGGCTTCTTTTTGGGGAAATTTAAAAGCAATCGCAGCTCTCGGAGCCTTACCAACAATTCCTAATTTTTCAGCAATCCTATTATTGTTTATAACAACAACAATTCCATCTATTTCATAAGGTAAACTTTCTCTTTTTTTAATAAAATCTTTGTAATAATCAAAAATCTCTCCAAGATTTTTACAAATTTTATTATACCTATTATTAGTTTTTAAACCTAAAATCTCTAAAATTTGATGCTCTTCAGCATGTGTTTTTTGTCCCAAATCAGAAACTAAAGAATAAAAATCAGCATCTAAATTTCTTTCTCTTGTAATTTTAGAGTCAAGCTGCCTTATTGAACCAGCCGCTAAATTTCTTGGGTTGGCATATACTTCTTCTCCCCTTTCAATCCTTTCTTCATTAATTCGCTTAAACTCTTCTTTTGTTAAAACTGCCTCGCCTCTTACAATAATTTCGCTATAATCAATCTCTCTTTTTAAATCTTTTTCAACATCTTCCTTCTTTCTTAATCTCAAAGGAATAGACTCTATTGTTTTTAAATTTTGCGTCACATTTTCACCAACGTTACCATCCCCCCTTGTAGCACCAACCTCAAAAACACCATTTCTATAAATAATCTCTATTGCAAGACCATCTAATTTTGGCTCCACATAAAAATCAATGCTTTTATTCTCATCATCAGTTAAAAGTTTCGAATTTCTATTCAACCAATCCTCTATATCTTCTTTTGAAAAAGCATCGTTAAAAGAAGTCATTCTTTTAGGATGGACAAACTTCTCAAATTTTTCTAATGGCTCGCCTCCAATTTTCTGAGTTGGAGAATCAGAAGTTACTAAATCTGGATATTCTTGTTCAAGATTAAAAAGCTCTTTCTTCAAAGAGTCTAATGCCTCGTCCGATATCTCAGAAACATCTTTCACGTGGTATAAATACCTATAACGATTAATCGTTTCCCTTAATTTTTTAATTCTTTTTTTAACCTCCTCTTTTTCCATAGTTA
>JAQTWS010000086.1 GCA_028689175.1 Minisyncoccota bacterium | reverse complement strand
TGAGCGCTAGACGAGACGCGTTAAAATATAGAAATTTATGATTAGAATAATAAACAACTTATTAATAACTAATTACGATGGAAACACCCTTTGATTTGGGTGTTTTTTGTTAAATAAAAAATATGTATGTTAATTTAGAACCATTTGGTTATCAAATATATGGTGAAATAATAGGAAGTGCTTGGTTGAGTTTGGTGGAGGTTATTTTAAAAAATGGAGACATAACCGAAGATGAAGGAAGAAAAAGATTATGTTTGCAGAATGTAAGAATAAAGATTGCAATACAAACATATCCAGATCTTCTGGTTGAAAAATATGGAAATAAAAAAAATATAGAAGAAATTCTAAACTTAACCTTCAAAGAAAGTGTTATGCATGATTTTGATATTGTTCCTTCTTTTAGTCCTGGAAGTAAGAGTTATTGTGCCAGGTTGGATGATTGGAGAATGATAGATTTTGTTGTTAAAAGATTAGTCGAAATACCAGAATCTAAAAAAGCTATTATGAGTTTTATTAGAGAAGAAGACTATAAAAGAACCTTAGAAAATCCCAAAGATGACTATCTTCCATGTATTACTAGCATTCAATTTCGATTAATAGAAATGAATAATGGAGATGGTTATCATATGAATACTTTGTTTAATGCAAGATCTATTGACGCATTTCAGAAAGCGAATGGTAATTTTATTGCAATTTCTTTATTGTCCAAGGAAGTAGCAAAGCAGTTAGAAGAAAAATTAAAAAAACATGTTTGGGTAGGTTCTTTAGATGGAATAATTACAGATGCCCATATTTATAATGAAACTATTGATGATGCGAAGGAAATAATATCTTTATATAAAAAATATGATCAAAACGCATAATCCAGTTGTTGTCTTCGAGGGAATAGATGGAGTAGGGAAAACAACACAAGCCAATAAATTAAAAAATAAAATAATGGAAAGAGGAAAAGATGCAATTGTTTTACATTTTCCCTCTGAAGGAATTATAGGTAAAAATATTATAAATTTACTTAAAGAAAATAAGTTTGATAATCTTAATATAAAAGCAAGAGCACTTTTAACAGCTTCTGATTTTTTTGAAGAAATGGAAAAATATAAAGATTTTGATGGTGTTATCATATTTGACAGATATATTCATTCAAGTTTTGCTTCTAATGAAAGTAGTATTATTACAAATGAATGGATAAGGTTAATACATTTAGATGCTCCTGATTCCGATTTAGTATTTTTTTTAAAATGTGACCCTGAAGATATTTTGAAAAGAAAAGATATAGATTTTGGAGCTAAGGATATTGAAAGGCAACTAAAGATGTATAAATCATACGAAAGAGTTTTTAGCGAAAATGAGGGATTTGAGATAGATGCTTCGCAAAGCGAAGAAATTATTTCTGAAATAATTTGGAAAATATTTAATAAAAAAATAAAATTATGAAATTTTTTAACAATAAGGGAAAAATTAAACTTGAAGATAAAGAAAATGAAGATAAAAAACTTTTACAGTCTCTTGATGATATTTTTTTAGAAAAAAGAGATTATATCGTAAAAATGCCAGAAGAAGGAGAATGTGTTTTGGCTTGCTTGTCTGGAGGACAGGATTCGGTTGCAAATATTGGGATATTATTAAAAGAATTTAAATTAAATGTTTATCCCTTTTTTATCAATAGAGGACAATCTAATTATAAACATGAGAAGCGTTCAGCTGATTATTTTAACGAATTATATAAGAAAGATTTTCCAGAATTATATCATGATTATAAAGAGATTAGTGTAATGACGCCAGGATTGGAATATAAAGATTTATTAAGAGAAGCTAAAAAAAAGGTGACATCTATTCCCTTAAGAAACAATATTTCTTATCCCGCAAGGAATCCAATCATATTTCTAACAGGAATGGAATACGCATACTCATTAATGGCAGAAGGAGTAAATATTAAAACAATGTTTGCATCACATGTAAGCTCTGATGGATCTTATCATTGTTCTCAAACATGGACTAGAACGATGAATCTTTTAATTTGTCAAATTTTAAACGATTGGGAATGGCAATTTATTTCTTTA
The DNA here is from genome assembly GCA_028689175.1 of Minisyncoccota bacterium. GTDB lineage: Bacteria > Patescibacteriota > Minisyncoccia > Minisyncoccales > Minisyncoccaceae > JAAZMU01. Next base: position 935 of record JAQTWS010000086.1, on the reverse strand, counting down.
CCGATAGAGACTGCTTTTGGTAATTATTTTGATAAAGATGTTTATATTAAATGGGCACATGAAAATAATATTCCACTTTATAAAGCAAGAACTTGTGTTAAAAAATTTGATAAACATTGCGGAGATTGTCCACCCTGTTGGGAAAGAAGAAGAAAATATAAGGAATTAGGCATAGAGGATTTAACTGAATATCTTTTTGAAATGTCTGAAAAAATGCCAACTTATTATGACCATGAAGAAGAAGAAAAAAATATAAAATAAATATAAATATAAGAATATGGAAAAAGAAATTGAGGTAAAATTTAAAATAGACGAAAAAGATCAAATAAAAGAAAAACTTATAGGTTTGGGCGTATCTTTAAGTGAGCCATATAAACAAACAACTTATGGTTTTTTTTCGGTTGATTCTATTGAAAGAGGTATATTTCCTAGAATTAGAGATGAAAAGAATAATATTGTTTTAACGGTAAAGGTTAAGCCTAAAAAAGAAACTAATTATTTTGAAAGAATGGAATATTCTATGAAGATTGGTAATGCAAAAGAAGGGGAAGATATTTTAAGAGTGCTTGGATTTGATGACATAAGAGTATTTGAAAAAATAAGACAAGAGGGTGAATTATTAAATACAAAGATTGTGTTAGATGAATTATATTTTGGAAATTTTATAGAAATAGAAGGTGAAAAAGAGGACATAGAGAATGTAATAATTAAATTAGGATTAGATAACAAAGAAAGAATCACAAAAGCTTATTTAGCGCTAGAAGACGATTATAAAAATGGAAGATTGTAATTTATTTTAAAAAGTGTCACTTTTGTCACTTTTTTGCTATAATAAAAACACGCACGAAGAGCGTAGAATAAGAAAAAATAAAAATGATTGAGAAAGCTTTGTAGGTATTAGAGATTTAATATTTCTAACTTGAAGAGCTCAGCCA
>JAQTWS010000085.1 GCA_028689175.1 Minisyncoccota bacterium | reverse complement strand
GGATTTGAGGTTGATATGAGTTGCCTTGTATGTGATCAAAAGGGTTGTTCTGTTTGCGGGGGCGAAGGGTGGATTGAAATTCTAGGGGGCGGAATGGTTCATCCAAATGTTTTTAAAAACTGTGGATTAAATCCTAAAAATGTAACTGGTTTCGCCTTTGGAGTTTCGGTTGATAGGCTAGCCATGATGAAGTATAAGATAGATGATATTAGATGGTTTCACAGTGGGGATTTAAGATTTCTAAAGCAATTTTAAAATTATGATTATTTCTTATAACTGGTTAAATTCATTTTTTAAAGAAAAACTTCCTGATATAAAAGAATTAAGCGATAAAATAACATTGCATGCTTTTGAGGTAGAACTTCCTCAAAAATGTGATGATGATTATGCGCTTGACGTAAAAATACTTCCTGATAGAGGTAGCGATGCCTTAAGTCACCTTGGTATTGCAAGAGAATGCTCTGCTATTTTGGGGTTAAAATTAAATGATATTAAAAAAGATTTAATAGAGGATAATTCTTTAGACATTAATAATTTTTTATCTGTTGAAATTAAGGATAAGAATTGTAAAAGATATACTGCAAGAGTTTTGACTGGAATTGAGATTAAAGAATCTCCAAAATGGATGAAAAAAAGATTAAAAACATGTGGAATTTCTCCTGTTAATAACGTTGTTGATGTTACTAATTATGTAATGCTTGAATTAGGACAACCTCTTCATGCTTTTGATTATGAGAAACTTTCAGAAAATAAGAAAATAATAGTAGAAAAATCTAAAAAAGATGAGAAATTTATAACTCTTTCAGGACAAAAAATAGTTTTAGATAATGACATTTTAACTATAGGAGATGAGGAGGATGCTCTTGCTATAGCAGGCATAAAGGGAGGTAAAAAAGCGGAAATAGATGAAAACACAAAAGCAGTCGTGCTCGAATCAGCTAATTTTGATGGTTCTTTAATATCTAAGACATCTAAAAAAATTAAATTAAGAACAGATTCATCTTATAGGTTTGAACACAATATTGATCCTGAGCTTGCAAGTATTGCGCTTGATAGGGCCACACATCTAATTCAAAAGTTAACGGGAGCTACTGTTTTGAAGGGTACCATTGATGTATATCAAGAGAAAGAAAGTCCTAAGAAAATTTGTTTACACTTAGATTATTTAAAAGATTTTTTAGGATTAAAAATTGATTTAAAGGATGTAAAAAGAATTTTAAAAAGTTTAGAGTTTGAAATTGAGAAAGAGGATGAGGAAAAATTTCAAGTATTAGTTCCTTCTTTTAGAAGAGATATTGTAATTGAAGAAAATCTAATCGAGGAGGTTGGTAGAATATATGGATACGATAAGGTTGTGCCTGTTATTCCTTTTTCAGGAGTTAGAATTGTAAGAAATGAAAGTATTTATACAGAGAATAATTTAAGGTTGGTATTTAAAGAATTAGGTTTTTCTGAAGTATATAATTATCCTTTTATTGGGAAAAATGACAAGGAAGATTTAAATTTAACAAGATTAATAGAAATACAAAATCCGATTACAGTTGATTCAGAATTTTTAAGTCCATCTCTTATACCTAATTTAATTAAAAATTTAAAGCTTAATTTAAAATATGAAAAGGATGTTAAGATTTATGAGATAGGTAAAACTTTTAAAAAAAATGGATCTTTTTCAGAAAAAAAATCAATTTCAGCCCTTGTTTCCGAGGATAACTATAGTGTTTTAAAAGGCTACCTTGAGGAAGTTTTTAAGGATTTTGGGATGCTCCATGTTGAATATGTACCTAATCAAAGAGAGGGCTTTTTTAGTAAGAGAAAATCTGCTATAATAAAAGTTAATAAAAGGGAAATTGGTGTAATAGGACATTTGTCAAGCTTTGTTTTAGAAACGCTTAATTTGAATATAGATCCAGTTTTATTTGAACTTGATTTTGAAGTATTTAAAAGCGAAGCAGTTAAAAAGAATGAATATATACCAATCTCTCTTTATCCCATAGCGACAAGAGACGTTTCAGTAATTGTTCCAAGCAATGTTTATATAGAAGATGTAATAGAGATTGTAAAAATATCTGAGGTAAGTTTGATTAAAGATATAGAACTTTTAGATGTTTATGATAATTATGAAGAGAATTTAAAAAGTGTTACATTTAGAATATTTTTACAAGCAGCCGATAGAGGGCTTGAGAACAAAGAAATAAACGAAATTCAAGATAAAATAATTAGTAATTTAATGCAAAACCCAGAGTGGGAGGTTAAGAAATAAAAAAAGATCATGACTAATAAAAAAGAATCATATTTAGCTAGCTCAATACAAGTTTTAGAAGGATTAGAGCCTGTTAGAAAAAGACCTGGTATGTATATTGGTTCAACTGGACCACAAGGACTTCATCATTTAATTTACGAAGTTGTAGATAATTCTCTTGATGAGGCAATAGGAGGTTATTGTGATCATATTACTGTTAGCCTTCTTCCAGGGCAAATGGTAAAAGTAGAGGATAATGGAAGAGGAATTCCAGTAGATATACACGAAAAAACCAAGAAATCGGCACTAGAAACTATTTTAACAACCCTTCATGCAGGGGGTAAATTTGGAAGCGGCGCTTATAAAATATCAGGAGGTCTTCATGGAGTTGGAATTTCTGTTGTTTGTGCCTTGTCTTCATATCTTAAAGCCGAAATTAAAAAAGACGGAGGTGTTTATGTACAAGAATATGACACAGCAATGCCAAGATATCCTCTTGAAAAAATTGGAGAAACAAAGAAAAGTGGAACGACTATTACGTTCCGTCCAGATGAAACTATTTTTAAAGAAATTAAATTTAGCAGAAAAACTATATTAGATCATTTAAGGCAACAAGCTTATTTAACAAAAGGAGTTAGAATAGATTTTTACGATTTAAGAGATGAAGAAAATCCTTTTGAATATCATTTCTATTTTGAAGGAGGAATAAAATCATATTTAAATCATTTAATTGGAGATATGAAGATTTTAAATCCTGATCCATTCTATGTTG
>JAQTWS010000084.1 GCA_028689175.1 Minisyncoccota bacterium | reverse complement strand
TTTATAGAAAAAGAAAAAAATGTGTCTTCTAAAAAAATGCAAAGAAATGAATTTATTGAGCTTTGTAATAAAACATTAGAAGAAATTAGACCACAATTTATTCAAAACTGGAAAGACATTGGAATGTGTTGTGATTTTGATTTGTCATATTCCACTATAAATAAAGAATGTCAAAAAATATCACAAAAATATTTTATAGATCTTTTTAACAAAGGACTTGCTTATAAAAAAGAAACTCCTATTTTTTGGTGCCCAATATGTGGGACAGCTGTTGCCCAAGCTGAACTTGAGGATAAGAACATACCCTCTGTTTTTTACAACATTAATTTTGATTTAAAAGAAGGAGGTAAAATAACAATAGCGACAACAAGACCAGAGCTCTTATCATCATGCGTTGCTATTTTTGTAAATCCAGAAGATGAACGATATAAGGATTTGGTTGGTAAGAAAGTTATAACTCCTATTTTTAAAAACGAAGTTGAGATTATGGCCGATGAAAAAGTAGATAAGGAAAAAGGGACAGGGATTGTAATGTGCTGCACTTTTGGAGACACAACTGATATTGAGTGGTACATGAGTCATGATTTAGAATTAAAAACATCTATTTCTAAAGATGGAAAAATGACAGAACTTGCAAAAGAATTCGAAGGGTTGAAAATAAAAGAGGCAAGACAAAAAATTGTTGAAAAATTAAAAGAAGAGGAGAGAGTTGTTCAAGAAAAATCAATAGAGCATTTGGTAAATATACATGAAAGATGTGGAACAGAAATTGAAATACTTCCAACAAATCAATGGTTTATTAAAATACTTGAAAATAAAGAAAAATTTATTGAAAGAGGAAAAGAAATTAAATGGAATCCAAAACATTTAATTCACAGATATGAAAACTGGATCAATAATTTAAAATGGGATTGGTGTATTTCAAGACAAAGATTTTTTGGAATCCCTTTTCCTGTTTGGTTTTGCGAAAAATGCGGAGAAATTATTTTAGCTGATGAAAAAGATTTGCCAGTAGATCCATTAAGCCAAAAACCAGGTAAAAAGTGTAGATGCGGAAATGATACTTTTATCCCTGAAAAAGATGTGATGGATACTTGGGCAACAAGTTCTTTAACTCCTCAAATTTTAGAAAATTTAGTTCATGAAAAATTAATACCCATGAACTTAAGAGCACAGGCTCATGATATTATTTCAACATGGCTTTTTTATACTGTGGTAAGATCAGAATACATAGAAAATAAAATTCCATGGAAAGAGGTTTTAATTTCAGGGTTTGTTTTAGATCCAAAAGGTGAAAAAATGTCTAAATCAAAAGGGAATATTGTTGAACCAAAAACAGTGATTGAAAAATATGGAGCTGATGCTTTAAGATACTGGGCAACTAATACTGGATTTGGTAAAGATATTAAGTATGATGAAAATGAACTTAAAAATGCAAAAAAATTAATTACTAAGATTATAAATGCATCTAATTTTGCTTCAAAAAATTTAAGCAAAATAATGCCAAATAATTTATATATTTTAGATAAATATTTTTTAATTAAATTAAATAGAATCGTGAAGGAAGTTAATGATTTGTATGAAAAAAGAGAGATATCTCAAGCAAAAACGGTGATTGAAAAATTCTTTTGGAATAGTTTTTGTGATAATTACTTAGAATTATCTAAATGGAGAATATATGGGGAAGATTATGAAATAAAAGAATCTGCTAAATATACACTTCGTAATTCACTTTTATCTATTATTAAAATGTTTGCGCCAATCATGCCCTTTATAACAGAGGAGATTTATCAAAAATACTTTAAAGAATCTAAAAGCATCCACTTAACGAGCTTTCCAGAATTTGATAGTAATTTAGTTGATGATGAACTTGAGAAAAAAGGCGATTCAATGATTAAATATTTAGAAGAAGTAAGAAAAATAAAAACAGAAAAAGGGATTTCTCAAAAAACAGAAATTGAAGAATTTAAAATAATGGAGAACATAGGAGGATTTGAAAAAGACTTAAAAGAAACCGGAAATATTAAAAACATTATTAAAGCATAATTTTATGAAAAGAACATTAAATATTGATACTATTAAAAAAATAGGAGAAGAAGTTCTTCTTAAGGGATGGGTTAACAGTGTAAGAGCTCATGGTAAGATTATATTCGTTGACTTAAGGGATGTAACAGGAATAACTCAAGTGGTTTTTACTCCTAAAATGGATAGTAATGCATATGCCTTAGTTAAGGATGAAATAAAACAAGAATACATTGTTGAGATTTTAGGAGAAGTAAAGGAAAGACCAGAGAGTATGAAAAATGCAGAAATTGCCACTGGATCAATTGAAATTAAAGCAAACAGCATTAAGATTTTATCTAGAGCAAAAACAATGCCCTTTCCTATTGAGGGAGATGGATATGAAATTAATGAAAAACATAGACTAGAATATAGATATATAGACTTAAGAAGGGAACGTCTTAGAAAAAATCTTAAAAAAAGATTTGAGACAATTAGTTTAATGAGGGATATTTTAGAAGAAAAAGGTTTCATTGAGGTTGAAACTCCTATTTTAACAAAATCCACTCCAGAAGGAGCGAGAGACTTTGTAGTACCTTCAAGAAATTTTAAGGGATCTTTTTATGCTCTTCCGCAGAGCCCCCAACAATACAAACAACTTTTAATTTCTGCTGGAATTGAAAAATACTTCCAAGTTGCTAGATGTTTAAGAGACGAAGATCCACGAGGAGATAGGCAGCCGGAGTTTACTCAACTTGATCTTGAAATAGCTTTTCCAGAATCAGAGGAAGACATTATGAATCTTATAGAAGAAATCTACATTAAGGTTGTTGAAAAATTATTTCCAGAAAAACACATTTCTCAAATTCCTTTTCCAAGAATGACCTATAAAGAAGCTATGGAAAAATATAATACCGATAAGCCTGATCTAAGAAAAGACAAAAATGATAAAAATGAACTCGCTTTTTGGTTTATTACCGACTTCCCTATGTTTGATTGGAAAGAAGAATATGGAAAATGGGGCGCCATGCATCATCCATTC
>JAQTWS010000083.1 GCA_028689175.1 Minisyncoccota bacterium | reverse complement strand
GAATTAAAATAATTCTCTGCCCTCTTTTATTTACTAAAATATTTTATAAGACAATCTTTAAATTCTTCTAATTTCTCATTTGCAATAGTAAATCCTGCTGCGGGTGCATGCCCTCCATACATCATTAATGAATCTTTACAAAAATCCATAGCCTTAACAGCATCGATGCCCTTAGGCACCCTTACTGTTCCCCGACTTATATCTTTTTTTTGAGCATATAAAAAGACTGGTTTATCGAAATAGTTCACAAGTCTTGAGGCAACAGCACCCAAATAATCAGCTCTATAATGTTTTGATCCTTCAAATATAATAATTGATTGATTAGTCTTTAATTCTTCCTTTAAATTCTCTGTTAATGCCCTAATTTCAGCTTGTCTATCTTCAGCATCTTTAATTAATTCTTGTGCCATTTTTTCAGCCTCTTTAATGTCACTTAATTTAATAAAATCATAAGTGATAATCCTATGATCCTTCATTTTAATTGTGTTAAAAATAGAAATTATTTTATTTACAAGCTCTCTTTTTGAGTTAAAAGGATTCATTATTTGCATACATGCTAAAATAGCAGGTCTTTGAGTTTTATCTAAATTGGCAAGTCCTTCATAAATCCATTTCTGATTTTCTTCCTCCTCTGCCATCATATCTGCAATTGTGGCAAGCATCACGAGTTCAACAAAATCATTTCTTAAAAATGAAGACATATTTTCTTTTAAAAGCTCTTCTGTCAATTTAAATGTTAATCCAGCATTCGCATAATCTTTAAAATAATAATTATCCTCAGGATGTTTAGGATTTACTATAATATCTGCATCAGGAACTTTATCCAAAACCTTATGATGATCAACAATAATAATTTCAAAACCTAATTGTTTAGCCTTTTTGATTTCTAAAACATTCGTAATGCCACAATCAAGAAGTATTAAAAGAGATTTTTTATCACCTCTTTTTTTATTTAAAAAAGCTAATGCTTTTTCATTTAATCCATAACCTTCCTTATCTCTATCTGGAAAAGCAACAATAATTTTAGATATATTTTTTCTTAATATAGAAGCTAAATTATTAATTGCTTCTTCTAATATCACAACTGAAGTCACACCATCCATATCAGAATCTCCATAAATAATGATTTGTTCATCATTTGAAATAGCTTCTTTTATCCTTAAAGAAGCTTTTTCTATATTTCTAATTTTGTCTTTCATAATGTTTATTAAGTATTTCAACCCCTGGAAGTTTTTTACCCGAAATATAATCGAGCATTGCCCCTCCCCCGCTTGAAATAAAGCTAAAGTCGTTTGACATTTTTTTATTATTAATAAAATCAACTGTTTCTCCTCCGCCAATAACAGAATAAACACCTTGTTCTGCTATAGTTTTTACAATCTCCTCAGTTCCCTTAGAAAAAACTTCATTTTCTATTTTACCCATAGGTCCATTCCAAACAATAGTTTTAGCTTTTTTAATAATCTCTTTATAATAATTAACAGTTTTAGGTCCAATATCTACAACCTCCTCCCCTTTTTTAATAGTTTCGATACCCCCTACCCTAGAATAATTCCCTTTAGATATAATACCATCAATTGGAACTAGTAATTTAGAGCTATCAAATTCTATATCTTTTATTGCCTCAATAATTTCATTATCTTTCAATTCTTCTTCTCCATATATTCCCTTAAATTTTAATGCTGTATTTGCAATTACACCACCTAAAAGTACTGCATCTGCTTTCTTTAAAAAATTTTCAATAACACTAGTTTTAGTTATTATTTTTGCTCCTCCTATTAGAGCAACAAAAGGATGTTGAATGTCGTTAACAACCTTATCAAGAGCTTCTATTTCTTTTTCTAAAAGGAGCCCTGCATATGAATCTAAAAATTTAGGAATACCACAAGTAGAAGCATGCTCTCTATGACAAACAGAAAAAGCATCTTGTACAAAAACATCGCCAAGTCTTGCAATTGAAGCCGCAAATTCATTATCATTTTCTTCCTCTTCATTATAAAATCTTAAATTTTCTAAAAGAAGTATTTCCCCAACATCAAGTTCTGCTATCATTTTTTCCACCCTTTCACCAATTACATCCTCTGCAAGTTTAATCTTACAAGATAAAAGTTCTTCAAGTTTAGAGGCTATTGGTTTTAAAGATAATCCCATTTCCCTACCTTTTGGTTTTCCCAAATGACTCATTAAGATAATCTTAGCATTGTTCTCTTTTAAGTATTTTATTGTATCCAAATGAGATTTTATACGAAAATCATCTTTTACCTCGAGATCTTGATTTAATGGAACATTAAAATCCACTCTGACTAAAACTTTTTTATTATCTAAATCGATATTTTTTAAACTTTTCATATTTAATATTATTAAAATTTAATATGCTCTCCTGGTTCAATCTTGCCTGTTTCAGCATCATCTTTATTATCTTCGTTTTTTTCGTCTTTAATTTCTGCGATAATATTTTTAAGTTCGTCTAATCTTGCATTCTTATCATCCTTTCTTACTTCAGGAACAAAATCTTTTGAAATTTCTTTTAAACTAACACCTGGAAGAGATGCAAATACATTTTCAGTATTTTCTTTTTTCTTTAAACAAGATTTACAAAAAATCTTCCTTTCAGAGTCTGGTTTAAAGGGTATTTTTATCTTTTTTTGACATTCGCTACATACAGCATCATATAATTCTTGTTGCTGCTTTTTATCTTTTTTATTTTCTTCTTCAATAATACTCTCTGCAATATATTTATCTACATCAGCCTTATTCCTTCCAAATGTTTGTCTTGAAAAATTAATTATTTCAGAAGCATGGCTTCTTTCACCCATTTGTCTTGGAGGAAGAGTCTCGGCAGAAAAAGGTCTTGAAGTTATGCCGTCTATCATAAGCCTTACATAAATATATTGTCTTGCCAAATTAACCAAATCTTCTTCGCTAAATTCTGGAGAAAACTCTCTTCTAAGAACCTCAGCATCTTCCGCTCCAACTCTAAAAATTATCATTGTTCCAATATTTCCAAACACTGCGCCCCTAACTGTTTCATCCATTTGTGATATATATTGATGAGCCAAGGTTAAAGAAAGTTTATACTTTCTAGCCTCAGATAAAATTGTTGCAAAA
>JAQTWS010000082.1 GCA_028689175.1 Minisyncoccota bacterium | reverse complement strand
CAGCAGCGACAAATGAAGAAGAAAGAGCTATTTTAGATATTTATGAACCATATCTTATGCAACTTGGGCTAATACAAAGAACTTCAAAAGGAAGAATCGTTACAGCAAAAGCTTATAAACATTTAAATATATGTCCTTCTCGTCAGTCTCCAATGTTATAATACTCTTTATATTATTATTTTCTTTCAATATTGTTTTTGCAAAAGATATTTTAATTAACGAAATTGCATGGATGGGAACCGAAATTAGCTCAAATGACGAATGGATTGAACTATATAATATTTCAAATGAAGATATTCCTCTTGAAAATTACAAACTATTTATTGGCGAGAAAGAAATCAAGCTAAAAGGGATTATAAAAGCAAATAGCTTCTATGTATTAGAAAGAACGGATGAATCTACTCTTCCAAATATAAAGGCGGATTTAATTTATACTGGATCAATTAAAAATACTGGAGCAAAAATTATATTAAAAGATAACAAAAATAATGTAATAGATGAGGCCGATTTTACAAATGGATGGACGGCGGGAGATAATAAAACAAAACAAACAGCCGAAAGGATAGATGATTTATGGCAAACTAGCATTAAAAAAGGAGGTTCTCCTAATGAAATAAATATTAAAGCTGAAACAAAAAAAGAAGAGAAAAATTCTTCTGTTAAAGAGATGCAAGCATCACTTTTTGAAGAAATTACAAAAGATGAACAATTCCCTTTAGGCACAATGATTGGTATTTCTTTTATATCTGCAACAGCTATTGTTTTTGTAAGAAAGCAATTATCTTAATCAATGTTTGCAAATTTTTCTATTCTTTGATTATGTTCCTCTTTTGAAATTAAATTTTTATACAATAAAGAATCTAAACCTGCGATATAGTTTTGTTCAGTTTGTGCAGAAGATAAAGCTGAATTATAAATTCTTACATCATCTATAGAACCATTAAAAAAATCAGTTGCATTTACATCATCCCATTCTTGTCCAATTGAAAACTTACCGCCATTTTCTGGACGAACAGTTGTATTAAATGAGACTACACTTTTTCCATTTAAGTACAATATTCCATTTCCATTAGAGTTAATTGTTACTGTTAAAAAATACCATTTGTTTTTACTAATGCTTTCTGAGGCATAAATATAACTAATTGAATCGTCATAATACAATGCATTGGTGTTTTTTAAAAAAACCATATTTAAATTCTGTCCTGCGCTTGTATGAAATGACAATACTGCTCTTTGAGCACTTATAATACTATATGGATAAAACCAACCGCTAAAAGTGAAACTATTGCTTAGATTGGCAGCTAATGAATCTATTTTAATATAATTTGTAGATCCATTAAAACTATAACACTTTCCAAAAACACAATCATCAATTTGAGTAGCTCCAATAACTGTACCATGATTATTTCCCCAAGAATCCTTTGTGATATTTCCTTCTTGAGGTTCATCGAAAGTCCACTCAGATACTAAATTAGATAATAATTCATTTTGAACAGTAGAGGAGAAAGCTTGAGCTTTAGCAAAGTTAGCTTTATCAATCGAAGAAGAAGTAGAAATCATTATTACTCCTGCAAGTATTCCTATGATTACTATAACTACAAGTAGTTCTATTAGAGTAAAAGATTTTCGTTTATTCATGAAAATACATTTTAATTAATTAATTATTTAATTAAAATATATTACGCACGCAGAACAAGTGCAAGAAAAAATTCTAATAAATCAAAGGTACAAAAATAAATCCAGGGATTTTTTCTTTTTCTATTTGTTTTCTTGATTTTTTAAATATTCTAAAAATAGAATCTTGAATTGGTATAACCATTGTTCCACCAACTTTTAATTGATTAACTAATTCTTCTGGAACATCTCTTGCCGAAGCAGAAACTAATATTTTATCAAAAGGACCTTTATCTTTTAATCCAAGATCTTTTGTTGCTTGATAAATTTTTACATTTTTAAAATCATATTTTTCTAAATTAGCTCTACCAAATAAAACAAGATCTGGAATAAGCTCAACGCCGCAAACTTTTCCCTCACCACCAACTATGTACCCCAAAAGAGTAGTAGTCCAGCCCGATCCAGAGCCTACATCTAAAATTTTATCTCCCTTTTTGGGACTTAACAACTCAAGCATAAAAGCAACTGTTGAGGGTTGAGAAATTGTCTGGTTAAAACCTATGTCTAATGGGTAGTCATTATATACTTCATTAGTATACTTCTTGAGAATAAAATCTTTTCTATCTATTTTTTCAAAAGCTTGAATTATGCTTTTTGTTTTTAAGATATTATTGCGAGTTAAAAAAAATATCAACTCTTTTTTATTCATAATTAAATTATACTATTTTAACTTTAAAAAAGCAAAATCTTGACTTTTTTAATTTTTTGTCCTTGAATTATAAGTATAAGTATAATAGAATAAAATTATGAGTGGACATTCTCACTGGAGTACAATTAAATTTAAAAAAGGTGTAGAGGACGCAAAGCGAAGTAAAATTTTCTCAAAACTAGCAAAAGAAATTACTGTGGCCGCAAGAGAGCACGGCGCTGATTTAGATTTTAATCCAAGACTTAGAATGGTTGTAGATAAAGCAAAATTAGCAAATATGCCTTCTGATAATATTGATAAGGCGATTAAAAAAGGAACTGGCGAGCTTAAAGGAGGTAATCTTGAAGAATTTTTACTTGAGGCCTATGGTCCTGAAGGTGTTGCTATATTAATTGAAGGAATTACTGACAATATGAACAGAACAATAAATGAATTAAAGCAAATAATTTCAAAAAATGGAGGTAAGGTAGTAGAATCAGGAGCTATAAGATGGATGTTTGAAAAAAAAGGACTTATTTTCATTAAAAGGGGTGAAAAAAGTGATGAAGATATGGAGCTCGATTTAATTAATGCAGACGTGGACGATATTTCTACTTCAGATGATATGTTTGTAGTAGAAAGCAAGGCGGAAAAACTCGAAGAAACAAAAAATAACATTGAAAACATGGGTTACAAGATAGATGACGCTTCGCTTGCATGGATTCCTAATGAAAAAATAGATGCTGATAAAGAAAAGAACTATAAGTTATTTGAAGCTCTTGATGAGTCAGAGGATGTTAAAGAATTTTACTATAATTTAAATGACGAATGATAATATTAGGACTAGATCCAGGAACAGCAACTACAGGGTTTGGCATTATTGAAGCAACTCAA
>JAQTWS010000081.1 GCA_028689175.1 Minisyncoccota bacterium | reverse complement strand
TTTTCAATCTTATCTTGTATGACTCTCCTCATTTCTCTTGCTCCAAATTGAGGATTATAGCTTAATTCTACAATTTTCATTTTTGCTTTACCAGTAACATTTAAAATAATTTGCTTTCTTAATAAATTTTGTTGAAGCTTTTTAAACCTTAAATCTGCTATCTTTAATAAGTTATCCTTTGTGAGCGCTTTAAATATAACAACCGCATCAAATCTATTAATAAGCTCTGGTCTAAAAATACCTTCTCTAAAAACATAATCCAATATTTCTTGCTTAATTAAATGAATCTCTTTTTTCTTCTTTACAGCGTCTAAAATAATTTGATAGCCTGCATTTGATGTTGAAATAATAATAGTATTTGAAAAATCAATTTTTCTTCCAAGAGAATCTGTCATAAACCCTTCATCTAGAATTTGAAGTAATAAATTTAAAATATTAGGATGCGATTTTTCTATTTCGTCAAATAATATAAGAGAGAATGGATTTTCTCTCACCCTTACAGCCAAAAGACCAGGGTTATTTTTTTCACCAATAAATCTTTTAATATCATCATTTGTTTGAAATTCTGACATGTCAAATCTAATCATTTTAACTTCAGATCCAAAATACACTTCTGCAAGAGCTTTTGCTGTTTCTGTTTTTCCGACTCCAGTAGGACCTAAAAAAAGAAAAGTTCCCATTGGACCATTTTTTGTTTTTATCTGAGATCTCGCTCTTCTAAGAGATGCAGACACTTCATTAACAGCTTCTATCTGATTAACAATTCTTTCATGGATAAGATGTTCCAAATTAAGTAGAATATCTCTTTCACTTGAAGACAATTTACCTATTGGTATTTCTGTTTTTTCAGATATAACGCTTTCAATATGCTCTTCTAGCATAATCTTTTCTTTTAGATAAGAACTTACATAAACAGCTGCATCGTTAAGAAGCATGATAGCTTTTTTAGGAAACGGATTATCTTGTATATATTTTTCTGAAAGTTCAATAATTTTCAAAATAGCAGGATAAGTTATAAATATTTTGTATTTATATTCTATAAAAGGAATCTCTCTTTGTAAAAGCAATATAGTTTCTTCTTTTGAAGTTTCAGAGACTTCAATTTTTTGAAATAAAGATAATATTTGAGGTTTTAATTCAATATATTTATGAAGGCCATTATATGATGTAACTGCTATAAATTTAAATTCATTAATCCTTAAATAAGGAGTAATAAGAGATGAAATATCTATTAATCCGGCAGCACCTCTGTCATTAATATAATTATCAAAATCGCTCAATACAAGAATTATATTTCCCGCAAGTGAAGCTTCCTTAAAGCATGTGTCTAAAATACTTTCTACCTCGTCTATTGAATTTGTTTGAGTTAAGATAGACGGCATGTTTAGTTCAATAAACCTTTTACCATTTAATTCAGAAAAAGATTGGTTTAAAAAACTTCTTTGAGTAATCGATCTAATAATACTAAATCTTCCAACCCCATCATCTCCAACTAAAAGAACATTATTTTCACTATCTCTTATTAAAACTCGTTCTGCCTGCGCTCTTTCGTTCTCGTGTCCAATATTTTCTAAAAATCCAAATTTACGAGTAAGATCAGTTAAGTCAGTAGAATATTTGTCTAATGTAGTAGTAAACCCACATGCCCAATCCTTGGCTATACTGCCTTTTTTTGATAAATTTTCTTTACTCCACCATACCTTAGTATTATTTATTTTATCCAAAAGATTTTCTTGCCAAAAATTCAAATTATCAACATCTTCTTTTCTTAATTTATTCCTTCTAAGTTCTTCCATAAAAACAGGCTCTATTTTAGATAAAGCTGATAAAATATCAGTTGCATTAATGTTAACCCCCCTCCTTCTTACACATGCCTTTGCAGCCTCGAGCATAATAGTATCTAAATCATAAAAAAGACCAGTACCCTCTTCAAAATCTTTTGTATAAAGCATTACTTTTTTTAATCCCACTATTAATGAATTCTTATCAATTAAAAGTCTATTTAACACAAAGTCTATTTTTTTATCTTTACAATTTAATAAAAAATAAAGGAGAATGCTTGAATTTACCTTAACAGAATTTTTATTTGAAAACTTTACTGCTTTCTTAATTCTTGAAAATGCCCCGATTGTTAAAAAATCAGCTAAATTAATATCACTCTTCTCAATATCATGATCTATTTTTTTAGTTCTCTTAATATAATTATCAAAAAATGAAGCCAAATTGAAAAATATTAAAAATAAGGAAAAAGAAATGATAGCAAAAAATAAAATAATATCAGCATATTCTAATGGAAAACTATCTATGACAAATCCTTGTATGAAATAAAAAACAGATATTAAAAATATAAAAAAAGAAAGCACTCTCAGTGTCTTAAAAAAATATAAAAAAACTTTTACTACTAACCCTTTGTTGATTTTAGATTTTTCTATATCAAACATTTTTAAAGTAAATCAAAACTTATACATACGCCTAAAATTCCAATAACTGGCAATAATATCCAAAATACCATTAAAGCAATTCCAAGTACGATTATAATTAATTCATAAATAATCCAAGCTAGAACTATAAAAACTCTCATTAAAAATCCCATAACCCTAGAAACTATATTAGATGTAAATGTTTCAATATGATCCTTTAAGCAAAATCCTTTATTATAACTCCAGGCAATTTTTCTCCATGGATTAAATAATGTTTTTAAGCAATACTCAACAGAAAAAAAATTATACCCAAACCAAATTAAATTTGCAAAAACTTTTACAATTTTTTTAGGAACTTCTATAAATTGCCAATAAAAATATTCTAATATTATCATTTATTTTTTTAAATTTTTTTATGCGCTTACATTATACCCTTTTATTTCAATGAGTAAAATATTGACAAAAATATATAAATATTCACTAATATAATTTTGCTTGACAAAATTTATACAAGATTTATACTTATAATATAGGTTTAAAAAATTAATAAATTATTAATTTAACATAATAAAACTATGAATTTTGAAGATTTTGAAGAATTAGATCAAGATCTTTTCGAAGACGGTTTCGAATACGACGAAGAAGTTGATGAAATCGAATTTGATGAAGAATTCTAATTATTAATTAAAAATAGAAAAATGAATAAAAAAGTATCAACCATTGTCTTATCCCTAGTTTTAATAGCTTTGATAGCATTCGCAGCTATAAATTATAAGCAAAGTCAATCAACAT
>JAQTWS010000080.1 GCA_028689175.1 Minisyncoccota bacterium | reverse complement strand
GAAATGACTATTGAAAGTAAGGGTGCGTATGTTATAATAATTTTAATGAAAATAAAGCTCTTTTATTTTATTTTAAAATAATATAATGTATAAATATGCTAATAAGAAAAGAAATACAAAAGATCGTCAAAAATTCTCTTAAAAAAGAAGGCTTTGAGGAGTTTGATTTTCAAGTTTTAAAATCACGGGAAAGAAAGCATGGTGATTATTCTTTAAATATTGCTCTTGAGATTGGAAAAAGAAAGGGTGTTAATCCTATGGAAATAGCTCTTAGCCTTAAGAAAAGATTAGAAAAAGAAGGTAAAAAAATATTTGAAAAGGTAGAGGTTTTGCCTCCCGGATTTATTAATCTTTTTTTAAATCAAAAATGTTTTGAGGAAATAGTAGATGAGGTCTTAAGAAAAAAAGAATTTTTTGGAAATTTAGATTTAGGAAAAAGAAAAAAAGTTCAGGTAGAATTTATATCAGCCAATCCGACAGGACCATTGACTATCGGAAATGCCAGAGGTGGACCATTCGGAGATACTTTAGCAAATGTACTCAAAAAAGCAGGCTATGAAACTGAAAAAGCTTATTATATTAATGACTATGGAAAACAGATAATTGCTTTAGGACATTCTGTTTTAAAAGATGAGATGGCAAAATATCAAGGAGAATATATTGATTTTTTACACAACAGAATAGGAAACGAAAAAGATCCTTATAAAATAGGAAAATGGGCAGCATATATTATTTTAACTGAAATGATTAAAGCAACAGTTGAGAAATTAAACATTCGTTACGATGAATGGTTTTCCGAAAGTTGGCTTTATGAAAACAAAAGAGTGGATAAGATTTTAGATCTTTTAAAGAAAAAAGATTTAATTTATGAAAGTGAAGGAGCCTTGTTTTTTAAGGCAAAACAATTCGGAGATATTAGAGATAGGGTTTTAGTTAAGTCAGACAAGCAAACAACTTATCTTGCAGGAGATATCGCTTATCACGAATATAAGTTTAAGGATAAGAAATTTGATAAAGTGATTAATGTTTGGGGAGCAGATCACGCAGGAGATGTAAAAGGTCTTGAATCGGGAATAGAGGCCATTGGCTTTAAAGATAAGTTAGATACAATTCTTTTACAATTTGTAACAATTTATCAGGATGGTGAGCAAGTTAAAATGTCTAAAAGAGCAGGGACATATATCACAATGGATGATCTTTTAAATGATGTGCCAGTTGATGTTGTAAGATTTTTCTTTTTACAAAAATCTTTTAATACACATTTGAATTTTAATCTAGATTTAGCATTAGATGAATCAGAAAAAAATCCAGTCTATTATGTAAAATATGCCCATGCAAGAATTTGCAGTGTTTTAAGAAATTCTGGAATAGATATTTCTAAAATTAAAAAAGCTAAACATGCTAAGTTTTTAAAAGAAGAAGCAGAAATTAATTTAATTAGAGAAATATTAAAATTTGAAGAAGTCATAGAAGACACTGCAAAAGACTACGAAGTTCACAGACTTCCTCAATATGCATTAGATTTAGCTTCTACCTTCCATAAATTTTATAACGATTGCAAGATTTTAGACGAAGATAAAAAAATAAGGCAGGCAAGAATTGAATTAACTCTTGCTGCTAAATTTGCATTAAGTAACATACTCGATATAATGGGGATTTCTTCTCCTGAAAGAATGTAATACATGAAAAATCTTAAAAATACATATTATTTATTAAGGCATGGAAGAAATATTCATCAAACAGAGCTAAAAGATATTTGTTATGGTTGGCCAGATGATGACAATCCATGCAAGTTAGATGAGGTTGGAATAGAGCAGGCAACTTTGGCAGGAACAGGGCTAAAGGATTTTAATATTAATTTAATTTATTCTTCGGATATTTTAAGAACAAAACAAACAGCAGAAATTGTTGCCTCTATTTTGGGAATAAATGTAATTAATTTTGATGAGAAATTGAGAGATTTAAACTGGGGTGTTTTTGCTGGCGGTCCTAAAAAAGAAGCCTTAGCTTTTTATAATGAAAAAAATAGAATGAAAAATAGGCCTGAAAATGGAGAAAGCTGGGGAGATCTTCAAAAACGAGTTGTTGAATCGCTTAAAAAAATGGAAAACAGTCATAGCAATAAAAATATTTTAATTGTAAGTCATGGCGATGCAATACTTCTTTTAATGGCTTGGTTTAATGATTGGAGTTTGGAAGAGATTTTAAAACAAAGAAAAAATATGATACAAACAGGTGAATTAAGAAGGCTTAATTGAAAAATATATTAAAAAATGCTATTTTTAATCTATGAAATACGAAGAACAAATACTTAAATTTTGGAAAGATAATAATATATTTGAAGAGTCTATTCAGATGAGGGAAGGTGCTCCATATTTTAGTTTTTATGATGGTCCTCCTTTTGCAACTGGAAAGCCTCATTATGGACATATTTTAATAACTACTATTAAAGACGCTGTATTAAGATATAAAACAATGAAGGGTTTTCAAGTTCCAAGGCGAGTTGGTTGGGATTGTCACGGACTTCCAGTTGAAAATTTAATTGAAAAAGAGCTTAATATTAAGAATAAAAAAGAAATAGAAGAGCTTGGTGTAGATAAATTTAATGAATATTGTAAAAAATCTGTTTTTGCTTGTGTTGAAGATTTTGAAAAGACACTTGAAAGAGTTGGAAGATGGGCTGATTATTCTAACGCTTATTCTACAATGGATAAAGAGTACACAGAATCTGTTTGGTGGGTTTTGAAAAAGCTTTGGGATAAAAATTTAGTTAAAAAAGATTATAGAGTTTCCCCTTATTGCCCTAGGTGTGCGACTACTTTATCTAATTTTGAAGTTAATCAAGGGTACAAAGAAGTAAGGGATAGATCAATTTATGTTAAGCTTAAATTAAAAAATAGAGATGAATTTCTTTTAATTTGGACAACTACTCCATGGACACTTCCTCAAAACGTTGCCGTTGCGATTAATAAAGAAGAGGATTATGTCTGTGTCAAATCAATTAATGGAAAATATATTTTAGCAAAAAAGAGATTAGAAATACTTAGTGAAGACTATAAAATAGAAAAAGAATTTAAAGGAGAAAAACTTTTAAAACTAAGGTATGAGCCAGTTTTTAATTATCTTAAGAATGTAGAAAAAGTAGAAAATGCATTCCAAGTTGTCCATGGAGATTTTGTGGGCACAGAGGATGGAACAGGATTAGTGCATGTTGCAAC
>JAQTWS010000079.1 GCA_028689175.1 Minisyncoccota bacterium | reverse complement strand
AATTTTTAAGAATTACAGCCTCGTTGTATTTCTCATCTTTAGCAGCATATAAAAGTGTAACAATGTTTTTTTCTTTAATAATTTGTTTCAATTTTTTAAAAGTTTCATCATTTGCTGCAACCTCTGCTCTATACTTTTTTTCAAACATTTTCCATTTTTTAGGATCATGTTTAAACCACTTTCTTAAATCATTTGACGGCGCAATGTCTTTTAACCACAAATCAAGAGCAGCCCTTTCTTTTGAAACTCCTCTTGGCCAAAGTCTATCAACAAGAATTCTAAAACCATCGCTTTTATCTGCTTGTTTATAAATTCTTTTAAGTTTAATCATGTACTTTTTACTACGCTTAAAACGAAGTAAAGATTAATTATAATAAAATAAAATCGCAATAAATGCGATAATGCTCTATTACGCGTAAAACTAAAATTCTTAAAATAACCATAAACACCGTACATTAATCACATCAAAAGAAAATATTTTAAAGGAACTTTCACAGCATTCAACTCTTCTGAATACTCCAAATCATTACTTGAAATGATCAAATTATAGGACGGCTTTACTCTTTTAGAAGTTTCTACTATTTGTCTATAACTTTTTTCTCCAAAAGAAGCTTCAAGAATAATTTTTCTATTCAAGTTTGAAATAATAAAATCAGCACCCCCTTCTCTTGAATCATAGCTTAAGGAAAAATTCTTTAATATGCTATTCAAATACATGCAAATCATATCTTCCAACAAACTTCCTTTGTAATTTTCAAATAATCCAATACTTTCCTTGGAAGATAAATATGAAAATCTTAAAGAAGGAGTTGAAAAAAGATATTTAGATGGTTTTTTAACTTGTTCAAAATGAGCGCCAAACGGAGAAACTCTTGAAACGATTCCGGAAGTTTCAAGTGATTTTAAAATCAAGCGCAAAGTATCTGGTTTAATTTCCAAAGCCTCGCTTAATTTAAGTATAC
This sequence comes from Minisyncoccota bacterium, assembly GCA_028689175.1. Classification (GTDB taxonomy): domain Bacteria; phylum Patescibacteriota; class Minisyncoccia; order Minisyncoccales; family Minisyncoccaceae; genus JAAZMU01. Next base: position 2,282 of record JAQTWS010000079.1, on the reverse strand, counting down.
TTACGCCAAGCGTGTCTGAAATTAAATACAAAACCCTATCTATCCTATTTAAAGTTTCTACTTCAAAATTATAAAACTGAGAGATATCGGCATATATAACCTTACTTATTATCTGAGAAATAAAATTTATTGCGATAGAATCATTTTCTATTCTTAATGTGAATGGAAAAGTTCCAAATTTAACATATTTCTCAAATTCAAATTTATCTATGTCCAACCAATATTTTTTAATCTTACTTTCAATTTTTTTGAGCTCATCAAAAACCTCTTTTGCATTTTTTGAAAAAAATATAATATTTTTAAGATCTTCATTAATATTTTTTATCGGAGTTTTCCCATATTTTAAAAGCATGTATTCAGAAAAATGCACTGGGTTAATATCCAAAAAATACACCCTTCTTGCAATGTCTGCATTAATTTGTTCTTTCAAAAGGAGGGCTGACGAACCCGTACAAAATATCATAACATTCCTTGATCTATCATACATGCTCTTCAAAAAAAATGCCCATTTTTTATCGTAATGAATTTCATCAAGGAAAAAAATCAGTGGCTTATCTATTTGTTCAATATGTCTGCCCATCAATTCTTCATAATTTTCAATGATATCCCACAAATCAACATCAAATCTTTTAATAGCTTCTTCTACAGATAGATATAATTTATCTACATCACCTTCTAACGACAGATAGAGCTGAGCTAAAAGAGTTGTCTTTCCCATTCCCCTAAGTCCCGGCATCACAACTATTCTAGGCTCCCCTCTTTTTTTTAAAAAATCATTCAAAAGATCGTTCAAATTATAAAATATATTTCTTCTAAAAAAACTCTTTCCTTCTGAATTAAAAGATAAGCTTTCCAGCCTTTTCTTAGATTGCGAAATTTGTGTTTGTATATATTTTTGAAGTTCTTTGTTTTTCATACATTACTATCCTATCATAAAAAGCAAGTAATCGTCAATACTTACCCTTTATAAAGGTCAAGTAAAGAAACGAATGGTTTGACTTATTTCTTAAGTCACAACGATCTATCAACAAGAATTCTAAAACCATCATCTTTCTCTTTTGGTTTGTAAACTCTTTTAAGTTTAATCATTTTCTCTCTATCTATTTTTACGCTGTAGAAAATAAAAATGTTCAAAATAAAAAATAATAAAATTCAAAAAGCTCCAAACAGAATTAATATCTGTAAGGAGCTCCATTGGAATCAAGTAATGATTTAGGATAGAAACTTTTTTTTCCAATCATCTACTAACTTATGGACGATTGGGTTAATTGCTCCCACATTATCTTGCAGACCATCGAGTGCCTGCCCGACAATATAATGAGCAAAGTTATCACGATCTTCTCCATCAAATGCATTAGCATTTACGCCTGGTTGATACCCATTCTCTGCAAAAATCTTGAGCACTTTATTATTGTCTTTTATAACACCAATATGATCACTCGGTCCTTGAAATTCACAAATCCAATTAAGCACTGCTTCTTGATTGTTGAAGTCAAGACCTGGCAATTCTTCCATCAATGCACTAACTTTTTGTTGTGATTCTTGTTTTCTTTCCTCACTTTCACGTCTCAATCGTTGTCCTTCGGACGAATCATGGTATTCCTTCCTAGCTTCCGCACTTTTTATCTCAAAGTCCTTAATAATATTCTCAACGACAGAATCCTCTGTCGCGACAAGTTCAATATCATTGAACCTTGTTCTCACTTCTCCCTTTGTCTCTTTCGCCAAAGCGATCATTCGCTCGGCAGTTTCGTTAATGTAATGACTAGGTGTCAATTCGTAGACATTCATCGGTTGTTCCTCTTTTTTTTCAAAGTTTGGCATTTTTTCCATAACATATTTTTTAAATTTGCGAACTACTGACTGAATAACAAATTATTATTTTTTAGTCAAGGCTCGCGGTTGATAATAAAATTCAATTTTTAAACTTTTGATCAAAATTTATTTTTCCACGGCGGAGAGGGAGGGATTCGAACCCTCGAACCGTTTTCACAGTTAACACCTTAGCAGGGTGCCCCATTCGACCACTCTGGCACCTCTCCAAATAAATTAAAAGATGGTTAGTTATTAAGAGTATGTATAAACTCTGATATCATTAATCTTGCAAAAGCATGGTTGCCACTCTTTAGCTCTTTTTTAATCTCTTTCATCTCCCCGATATACTGTTTTATTTTATAATCATTAACTAGCCAGAGACCTTTTTGCGTCTCCCTAACCATCCTTTTTCCTAAAGAAAGTAATTCCCGATCTTGCCTTATTTGAACAATTTCATATATCTCCCA
>JAQTWS010000078.1 GCA_028689175.1 Minisyncoccota bacterium | reverse complement strand
TTTAGCATAGAAAGAACACAGGAAATATTATTTGAAATTAATAATTTTGTAGAAAATAAAGAAATTCCTTTTGTTAATATATTTTTAGATAGTCCGCTTGCAATCAAGGCTACTCATATTTACGGAAATTACAAAGAGTTTTTTGATAAAGAATCAATTACATTAATTGATTCAGGAGATGATATTTTTAACTTTGATGGTTTTAGGAAAACAAAAACAATTAAAGATTCTAGAAAGATATTAAAAGCCGCTTGTCCGAAAATAATCATAGCAGGATCTGGAATGTGTTCAGGAGGAAGAATGCCTTTCTATCTTAAACATTATGGTAAAAATGAAAATAATATAGTTTTGTTAAATTCTTATCAAGCAGAGGGAACTATAGGAAGAAAATTAGAAACAAAAGAAGACATTTATATAAACGATGAAAAGATTTTAATTGATGCAAAGATTAGAAAAATTTCTTCTTTTTCTTCTCATGCTGATTGTATAAAATTAAAAAAATGGATTCTTAAAATGAATCCTAAAAAAGTTTTTATTAACCATGGTGAGGAAAAAGAATCTTTTGCGCTTCAAAAATCGTTAGAAAAAGACATTAAAGAAGTAATTATTCCAGAGTCTGAAAAAGTATATGAGGCTTGAATTTAATTTTTAATTTAGTATACTTTTAAGGTATTACAAGTGTAAAATTTAAACATGACATTAACTAAAAAAGAGCCAGATATAATTCTTTTTGTGAATGGAATACCGGATGATATAGAAGTCCTTAAAAAGGATCTTGCAAATTATGGTAAAAAAACGAAAAAGAAGTTCAGGCTAGGTATTATTCGTGACACAAGAAGAATAGAAATAGGCGAAATAAAAGAATATCCCAACGATATTATTTATTTATCTTGCGATTTTAGCGATCCTGTAAAAATTCAAAAGACACTGCTTCCTTATAAAAATGAAATTTTAGCAGTTACATGTCGTAGCGAAATAAATATTGATTCTTTTTCAAAATTAGTTCCTAATGTTCCTTATTTAAGAACTCCAACATCTGAATCTTTAGATTGGGCTATTCAAAAAACAATGATGAGAAAAAGATTCAGCACTCATGATAAAAAAATTACTCCGAAATTTTTTGTGCTAAAAGATTATTCTAAAGAAACAATAGAAAAGGTAAAAGAAAAAGTGGGTTTCCCTTTGGTTGTAAAACCTTCTGGATTAGCTTCCAGTCTTCTTATTAGTGTTTGCTATTACGAAGAGGAGCTAGAGAAAACATTAAAAGATGCTTTCAAAAAGATAGAAAAAATATATAAAGAAAATGATAGAAAAAAGAAGCCAGAACTTTTGGTTGAACAATTTATGGAAGGGGAAATGTTTTCTATAGATGGCTATATTACCTCCAAGGGAAAAGTTTATTTTTGTCCGTTAGTTAAGGTAAAAACAGGAAAACAAATTGGTTTTGACGATTTTTTTGGATATCAAAGAATATTGCCAGCTAAAGTAGAAAAAAGTTCAAAAGAAAAAGCAGAAGATGTTGCAAGAAAAGGGGTTCATGCTCTTGGTCTTAGAAGTGTAACTTTTCATGCAGAATTAATGAGAATGGAGGATGGTTGGAAAGTAATTGAAATTGGTCCAAGAATGGGCGGCTATAGACATTTAATGTATCAATTATCATACGGCATAAATCATGCACTAAATGATATTTTAATTAGGATTCCGCAAAAACCTATCATCCCTAAAAAAGTTAAAGGACATACAGCGGTTTTTCTTTTTTATGCAAAAAAAGAAGGAAAACTTAAAGCAATAAAAGGGGTTAAGAAAGTTCAAGAACTAGAATCTTTTTATGAAATTAAAATAAATAGGAAAATTGGACAAAGTTGTAAATTCGCTAAAAATGGTGGAAAATTCGTATGTAATCTTGTTTTATTTAATAAAGACAGATCCAGACTTTTAGCAGATATAAGAAGAATGGAAAAAACTTTAAAAATAATCACATGAAAAAAAGAATCATTGTATCCATTATATTAATAATTGCAGCCATTTTCTTTTTAATATTTAACAATAAGGAAGTAGAGGAAAAAGATAATATTTCTATTTTTTTTGAATTAATTGAACAGGAAAAAAATATTAGTTTTTCAGATTCTCAAAATTCAACAATTGATTGGAAGGTAGTTGATGAAAATAATAATGTTATAGTTATAAAAAAAGAAGGAAGGAGTGTGCAAATAAATAAAGTAGAAGAAACTGATTCTCAAAAGATAGATGATTTTTTTGAAGAAAATAGTTTTGAACTAGATATATATAATTTAGCAGATGGTCCAGAGGGTAGTGTTAAGGGTTATAGAAAAGATAAAATGTATTGTGTAATTACGAGAGATTGTGAATTAGGATCAGATACTATCTTTAAAAAAATAAATATTAATATAGCTTGTGCTATCTAATTCATCGGATTTCAAAAATCAATTATTCTCGTTTTGTACAATTTAAATTTTTTTTAAATATTATTTTAACCACTTAGAACTTTAATAAAACAAAATTTTATGTTAAATTAAATCTATGAAAAAAATATTAGAAAATATTGAAATAAGTTTGCCAGAAGGAGAGCTCAAAAAAAAACTAAATAGCGGAAAGATTCTGAATATTAAAATGGGGTTTGACCCAACCTCACCTGATTTACATTTGGGACATGCTGTTGCTATAAAAAAAATGAAGGAATTGCAGGATTTAGGGCATAAAATAATTGTAATTATAGGCGATTTTACAGCTAGAATAGGCGACCCTTCGGGTAAAGATAAAACAAGACCCACTTTATCAAAAGAAGAAATAGATAAAAATTCACAAACATATATTAATCAATTGGGAAAAATTTTAGATATTTCTAAAATTGAGGTTAGAAGAAATTCTGAATGGCTTAATCAACTCAAATTAGATGAATTTATTTCTTTGCTTTCTAAATATACTGTTCAGCAAATAATGGAAAGAAATGATTTTAAAAAAAGATTTGAAAGCGGTAACCCAATTTCAATGCATGAAATTGTGTATCCTTTGATTCAGGGATATGATTCCATTGAGATAAATGCAGATATTGAAATAGGTGGACAAGATCAATTATTTAATTTCCTTATTGGTAGATATTTGCAAGAAAAGTATGAAAAAGAACCTCAAGCCATTATATGTATGCCTCTTTTAAGAGGAATTGATGGAGTCAATAAGATGAGCAAATCTTTGGGAAACTATATCGCATTAACAGATTTTCCTAATGATA
>JAQTWS010000077.1 GCA_028689175.1 Minisyncoccota bacterium | reverse complement strand
ACATGAAGCGCTTAACTTCTTAACTCCGAATCAGTACTTAGATAAATATTTTAGTAATAAAAAAGATTGTAAAACTACAATCATTTTACAATCTTAGGTTGCACAATATGTTCGTGGACCTTTACATGAAATAAAAAAAGACGCTAAATTAGCGTCCTTTTTTATAGTGTAAATAATAATTAGTTATTATTTAACAGCATCTTTTAAGTTCTTTCCTGCCTTAAACTTTGGAACTTTCATTGCAGGAATTTTTAAAGCTTCGCCAGTTTTAGGATTTCTTCCTGTTCTAGCAGCTCTTTTTGAAACTTTGAATGTTCCAAAACCTGTGATGGTTACTTGTCCTCCTTTTGATAGAGTTACAGTAACTTCGTCAACAATTGCATTTAAAGCATCTGCTGCAATTCTTTTTGAAACAGCAGTCTTTTTTACAATTGCATCTGCTAAAGCATCTTTTGAAATAGCTTTTGCCATAATTTTTGTTTTATAAATTAATTATTATGTAACGACCTTTTATGCTTTTTTATCTAGCATATTCAATTATTCTTGTTTCCCTTATTACATTCACTTTAATCTCTCCTGGGAATCTTAACTCGTCTTGTATTTTTGAAGCGACATCTTTTGCTAATTTTTGCGCTTCATAATCATTAACTTTATCAGTTTTTACAAAAACTCTCACTTCTCTACCTCCTTGAAGTGCATATGCCTTATCAACCCCTTCAAAAGAAAGCGCAATATCTTCTAAATCTCCTAATCTTTTTAAATAATTTTCTAATGTATCTTTTCTTGCTCCTGGTCTTGCTCCTGAAATTTGATCTGCTATTTGAATTATTTTAGCCTCAACGCTTTCATAAGGATATTCTTCGTGATGCGATCTTACTGCTGAAATAATTTCTGGTTTAATATTAAACTTTTCTAAAATTTTAGCACCGATATCGGTATGAGAACCCTCTACCTGATAATCTAATGCCTTACCAATATCATGGAGAAGTCCGGCTTTTTTACATAAACTACTATCTAGTTTAAGTTCTGATGCAATTTGAGAGGCTAATAAAGATACTTCTACTGAATGCCATAAAACATTTTGCCCATAACTTGTTCTAAATTGTAATCTTCCAAGTACTTTTATTAATTTTTCTGGAAGATCGAGTACTCCTGCCTCATAAACTGCAGCCTCTCCAGCGTCTTTAATCTTTTTTGCAAGAAGTTTCTGAGCTTTTTCGCATTCAGATTCAATTCTTGCTGGCTGAACTCTTCCATCTTTGATCAAAGCTTCAAGCGTAATTTTTGCTATTTCTCTTCTGATTGGGTTAAAGCATGAGATCATGACTGATCCTGGTGTTTCATCAACTATGAGTTCTACGCCTGTTACTTTTTCAAAAGCCCTTATATTCCTTCCTTCTTTTCCAATAATTCTACCTTTTATTTCATCATTTGCAATAGCAACTGTGCTTGTTGTTATTTCAGTTGCTTGAGATATTGCATAGCTTTGCATTGCTGTTGCTAAAATTTCTTTAGCCTTAATTTCATATTGATCAATTCCTCTTAATTCTAATTTTCTAATTCTTTCAGATAAATCTGCTGCATATTCTTTTTCAGCTTTTTCAATTAATCTTTCAAGAGCTTCTTCTTTTTTTAAATTTGCTACTTTTTCAAGTTCGGCTAAACAATTTTCTTTAATTTTTTCTATTTCGGTTTTAATTTCTCTAACCTTTTCTATTTTTCTTTTTAAATTCTGTTCTTCCTTTGTAATTATTTTTTCTTTTTCCTCAAGTATTTCTTCTTTTTTAAATACTCTTTCTTCTGCTTTAATGACAAGTTTTTGTCTTTCTTCTAAATCACTTTTGGTGGTGATTTCTATTTTTTCTGCTCTTTCTCTTGCTTTAATGATTATTTCTTCTGCATTCTTTTTTGTCTGTTCTAATCTTCTTTGAAGTTCTGCTTCAATTGAACCTGCTCGCTTTCTAGCTATAGACTGCCTGATATAATACCCTACAACAGCACCGGAAATAAACAAGAGAGAACTAACTATCACTAAGGTTAATCCTTCCATATTTTTTAATTGAAAGTCTGGTAAGACTGATTCTAGAATTTACCAAAAATTCAAGATTATTTTTAATTGTATTTTTAGTTTATCAAAAAACCCTTGAAAATACAAGGGTTTCCTATCTCTTTACACAATTTTTACCATTATAGTAATAATGAATATTGCATATTACTTTATTATATTTATTAATGTATCCATTAGTTATTATCATTTTTTCACAATATTTGCCATTGCTTTTATATCCCCAATCACATTTCCAATATTTACCATTTGATGAAAGGTGGGCATTTGGTGGAAGATAAATTTTATAACACTTGTTGCCTTTTTTTTCAAAGCCGTAATTGCATTCCCAATTTGTTCCATCTTTGTTAATAATATGCGCATTTGATGGAATGAATACCTTAAGACAATATGTTCCCATGTTTTTATAACCATAATCACATGCCCAGGAGGTTCCTTTTTCTGTTAAATGTGCATTTGCTGGCACGTTTACTTTTTGGCAGCCACCATTAGTTTTAAAATAACCATAATCACATTCAAAGTCATGCCCATCAGCTGTAAAATGAGCAGTTGAAGGAATGAATAATTCTGTGCAAGTATAACCTGTTTTTTTATAACCATAAGGACATATGCCTTCACGCAAAAATTTTAATGTATTTTGGGGTATAAGAATGCATAAATCACCAGATCTTTCATATCCCTTATCGCATATAAAATCGGTTCCTTTGTAATTTAATCTGCCATTTTCCGGAACATACACTTTAGCATCTATATAAAACAAAGGTAAAATCAGGGATAGTAAAAGTATTGATATAAATTTTTTAATCATATCAATACTATAAAATATTATTTACAAAAAGTCAATATATTGCTGCTATATTCTACTTCTTTTGAGTGCATAAACCAAAAACTTACCAAATGTTAGCTTCTGCTTTGCTAATTTCATATTATTTAAATAGTCCTTCTAAAAAGTTTTTAAAAGAATTAAAAACACTGCCTGACGTGTCTACGGTCACGCTTGGAATATTATTAGTATTTTTACAAGCATTGAATGTATTCACTTTACCTTCTAGGAAATAGCTCATGTTTGACGCATCACCTATGTCAATCTGCCCATTGTTGTTTAGATCAGCATTTTTTCTATTCATATTAGGCGCACAGTTTCCAGTTACACATTTTGATATTAAAACATAATCTTCCTCTGTGATATATCCGTCTTGATTTACATCACCCATTGGAG
>JAQTWS010000076.1 GCA_028689175.1 Minisyncoccota bacterium | reverse complement strand
GATTGGCTTTTGGAAATTAAAGACATTGTTCCTAAAAATAATCTTGATATCAGCTCTTATGAAGATATTTATCATTTAATAATTCTTCCAACTTATGGGGAACCTATAGAGGTTATTAGAAACACTTTGACATGTCTTGAAAAACAGAATTATCCTAAAGATAAAATGATTGTCGCGCTTGGTTTTGAAAGAAGAGAAAAGGAGAGGGTAATGAAAATTGCAGAAGATATAAAGAAAGAATTTAAAGATAAGTTTTTTAAATTTTTAATAACATGCCATCCAGAAGATATTGAAGGAGAAATTGCGGGGCATGGCTCTAATGGAACATGGATAACAAGAAGTGCTGTAGAAAAAATAATTGATCCATTAAATATTCCCTATGAAAATGTAGTTTGTTCTTCTTTTGATATAGATTGCTGTGTTTCTTCTAATTATTTTGCTATTCTAACTTATTATTATTTGACCACAGAAAAACCTTTGAGAACTAGTTATCAACCAATACCTCTTTATCTAAATAATATTTGGCAGACACCGCCTGTTTCGAGAATTTTTTCATGGTCAGCAACATTTTGGCAGGCAATGAATCAAGAAAGGCCAGAAAAGTTAATCACATTTTCTTCTCATTCAATGCCTTTAAAAGCATTAGTAGATGTTAATTTTAAGCAAACAAACGTTGTTTCTGATGATTCAAGAATATTTTGGCAATGTTTTTTTGAATATGATGGAGATTACAAAACAATGCCAATGTTTTATCCAGTTTCTATGGATGCTAATTGTGCAGAAGATTTTAAAGGAACTTTAAAGAATGTTTATAAACAGCAAAAGAGATGGGCTTATGGTGCTGGAGAAATCCCTTTCTTTATATTTTCCTCATTAAAAACAAAAACAATTCCTATTTTTAAGAAAATAAGTATGGGGTTTGATTTAGTAGAAGGACATTTTACATGGGCGACTTCTCCTATATTAATCTTTCTTTTAGGATGGCTTCCATTATTTTTAGGAGGTAAAGATTTTACAAGCACTCTTATTGCGCATAATCTTCCAAGAATTACAAGCACAATAATGACAATTGCAATGTTTGGACTTATCGGTTCTATATACATAAGTATGCTTTTAATACCTATTCCTAGAAAAAAACAACCTAAGGTTAGATATTTATGGATGATGCTTGAATGGGTGCTTATTCCATTTGTTATGATTTTCTTTTCAGCGCTGCCTGCTTTAAATGCTCAAGCTCATTGGCTTTTTGGAAAATATATGGGATTTTGGGTAACTCCAAAAGTTAGGAAATGATTTTATTTGCATTTGATATGCATAGTATGGTATATTTTAATTAATCAAAAACAATCAATAAAAATTAAACCATATGAACAAGCAAAAAACTTTAATCTTTTCACTATCAGCAATATTATTCCTTGCTTTGTCTTTTATAGTATATAGCTGGTCTGAACCAACGACTGCTATGCCAAGCGGATATACAGCTCCATTAAATACTAGTACAACTGGACAAACAAAAAAAGGACAATTAAAACTAGAAGGACCATTATATGCTCCAATGATTTATGATCAAAATAATACCAATTATTATATTGATCCTAGTGGAAATAGTATTATAGCAGGAAAGATAGTTACTGATAATCCAGCATCAGCAGGAGATCTTCCTAATACTATTGTAACAAAAGGATATGTTGATGGTTTGTTTGGCGGAAATGAACAAGAGGTGTCTTTATCTAATTTAATTTATGTTAATGGAACAAATCCTTCATGTCCCGATGGGACAATTAAAATAATGGAGAGCTGGGTAAGAAAAGCTAGCCCTTGTCAAGGCACCGATCCAGCATGCGGAGGATATTATACTTGTACACCATCCAGGAGCTGGCAAAGACCAGGGGATCCTGCGCCTAGTTGTACATATTATGAAGGACCATATGGTAATTGTTCTTATAGAGCAAAAACTTGTTATGCCGATACCATTATAGAGGCCATTTGTGCAAAAATGGATAATACTTTGTTTGGTCAAAGGCATACAGAATCTCAATGTAATGCTTTAGGAGGAACAATGGTTATCGTTGAGGACAATGTTAGGATTTGTAAATTTCCTGTGACTACGCAATGTTTTAAACAAAGAAGTTGTAACAGTGGGACTTGTTCATCGGGTTCGGGATGTGGTTCATATACAAGAGAAGCGGTTTATGAATGTCCTTCCGGATGGACAAAGTATAAAAAATTTGTAACAACAAAAAGTAAGACATGGAGCTCTTCAGATTTTATTTATCTTTGTAGAGATTGTAGCGATTCACGCCCAGATTGTAATAATTACTGTTATGGAAGCACTTGTACTGCAAACCCAACAAATGAGAGAGTTTTTAGTGATAAAAGTAATAATGTAGATGCTTGTAGTATATATTGCGATACTGCATACAGTTGTGGAAATGGTAATTATTTTGGACAAGCTGAAGTTATAGAAGCTGGTTGTTATTAAGCTAAATTAACAAATACAAACTTAAGCAAAGCAATGCTTTGGATAATTTATATTAACAGTATATTTGAAAAAAGGAAAAAAAATGATAGAATGATTTTATGGAAATTACAGAAAAAGATTTAAAAGACGTAGAGGATAGAATTATTTTTATGGAAAAAAAGCTTAATTTGGAAGAATCTAAAAAAAAGATAGAGGAACTTCAAAAAAAAGTAGAAGCTCCTGATTTTTGGATGAACGCTGATAAAGCAAAAGAGATTTCGCATGAGTTAAAAGAAGCAAAAGAGGATGTTGAGGTTTTAGATTACTTTAAAAAAGAAATTAATGATCTTAAAGACTTCTTTGATATTTTAGAAGAGGGTAATGATTTAAAAGAAGAATTTAACGAAAGATTTGTTAAACTTCAAAAAGACGTATTTGAAAAAGAAATAGAAATTAGTTTTACAGGCAAATATGACAAAGAAAATGCCATATTCACAATTATGGCAGGGGCAGGTGGAAAGGAGGCTGAAGATTGGGCACTTATGCTTCTTCGCATGTATCAGAGGTATTTTGAAAAAAAGAGATTTAATGCTATTATACTAGATGAACTATTAGGTGAGGGAAATGAGGGTATAAAAACGGTTATGCTTGAGGTTAAAGGTAAGTATGCCTACGGATATTTAAGAAGAGAAGCAGGAGTTCATAGATTGGTTAGATTATCTCCATTCTCAGCGCAAAAGTTAAGACATACTTCTTTTGCTCTAGTAGATGTTATTCCAGTTATCAAAGAATCAGATAATATCAAAATTAAACCGGAAGACTTAAGGGTTGATTATTAC